>CAZVFG010000095.1:0-4925 GCA_964626125.1 uncultured Methanoregula sp. | reverse complement strand
GCATCCATATCCCTTCCTGCGTAGAGCCGGATGAGCCCCTTCATCTGCTCGAGTGCATCCTCCACCTTCTCTTCAATGGTATATTGATAGGAGAGCACCATTCCTGCAAGCGGTGCGTTGAAATCGATGATCACGCGGGCTCCGATAACATCGACTACCGTTCCTTCGCCTACATCTTCAACCTTGATTGACTGCCCCCGCACCAGCTTTTCCTTGAACCTGCTCTTTGGGAATGACTGGATTCTTTTTGGATCGCGTTCTCCAAACCCCTTCTCGGGAGCTACCGTGACGGTGCCTTCAGACCCGACCTCCTTTCCGATGAGCTCCTCATCAAGCCCGAGGATCACATGTTTGCTTCCGACACAGATCGTGACCGGCCCGTAGATCGCCGTCTCGTTATGGATACCGGCAGTTTTTGCGGTTGTTTCATCGGTCGTATCAAAAATGCGGCCCCCGGTGCTGCCGGTATAGCGTAATTTAATAAAATCTCCTTCTTGTATCGACATAAAACACCTGACTATATTAAATTGCAGCAAAACCAGATAAAACTGTGGCACTGGCATGCTCGAGATAGAATTAAAAGTCCGTGTCGATTCGCTGGACCCCGTGCGCAGGAAGTTACAGCAGCTCAACGCAAAATTCTGCGGCAGGAGGTACGAACACGACGTCTATTACAATGCCCCGCACCGCGATTTTTCAAAAACCGACGAAGCGCTGCGGGTGCGGTATGCAGACGGAAATGCGGTCGTGACCTACAAGGGTGCAAAAATAAAAGAGTTCGGGCTCAAGGCACGCGAAGAGCTGAACACGGCCATTGAGTCCGGGGAGGTAATCGGGGAAATCCTGACCCGCCTCGGATTTGTCAGGAGTGCTGAAGTGAACAAATGGCGCGAGAACTACCGGCTCAGCAAAGCCTCAATCGCACTTGATGAGGTAGAGCACCTCGGCACCTTTGTTGAGATCGAAGTGCTGGCAGATACCGATACCGCAACAGCCACCACAAGGATTGACCTGCTCGCAAAAGAGTTGGGAGTTGTGGGAAAACCGATCCTCGCTTCCTACCTGGAACTGTTGCTGCCTACACCGTGAGCAATTCGACTTTAATATCCTTGGGCTCATTGCCAAAGTGGAGCATTGCACAATACCCCATCATTGCAGCACCCGGGTTGATCACCTTGGTACCCCCGACATCCATGACTCCCCGCTGTTCATGGATATGGGCACAGCAGACAAGGTCGAACGCCTTCATATGGCGCTGGATACTTTTACTCCCGACATGGACACCGGCGGGTTTGTCAAGGGCACCATAGGGCGGTGCATGAGAGAGCAGGACATTATGCACGGTTTTTTCCATCCTGTCCATCGCTTTATGGAGCAGGTCATCAATCTGTTTATCGTTCAGCTCGAACGGCGTGCCAAAAGGGGTCGGATTGGAACCCCCCACACCGACAATAGTCATCGCCCCGAGGTTAATCCGGGAACCATGAAGACAGACCGTATCGGAATGTTCAAGGGTGTCGATAATCTCACGGGGATCGCAATTACCGGGGACGGCAAAACATGGCACATCGATGCGTGAAAGAACCTCATCGACCGTGTCCACCGGACCCATATTGGTGATATCGCCTGCAATAAAGACAGCTTCGGGGGATAATTCAAGAAATGAATCAATTTTACCGAATTCACCGTGGAGATCTGCTATCAATAGCACATCTTTCATGGTATATCATTTGAAGGGCGTCTAAAAAACCTTACCTCAGGGTCACTCCAGGAACCCGTCAGTTTCCCCAAAAGCGCGAGTTTTCCGCAAAGCTGCGAGGTTTTTAAAAGAAGCGGACGCGCGGATGTTCCGGCAAGCGGAGTCCCCGGGAGCGGGAGAAAACGATGTACATGGACGAGCCCATCCCGTGCCACCCATGAGATGAGCTGGATCGTATCGTGCTGGTCCTCATCAGTTTCAAAGGGAAAACCTACAATGAAATCCACCACCGGCGTTATGCCGTGGTTGCGGCAGAGCTCCACCGCATTCATTACATCCTCGACCGTATGGCCCCGGTGCAGGTGCTGCAGCACACGATTACTGCCTGACTGGGCACCAAAGTGGAGTTTGGTATTGGCACAGTACCCGGTAACCAGTTCGAGCGCCCGGTCACAGACAAACTCCGGGCGGACTTCTGAAGGGAACGTACCGAAGTAAATCTTATGGCGAAGCGATAAAAAAAGGCGTTCGATTTTATCAAATCTGGGTTTGAAACCATCGGAACCATAAGCAAACGCATTGGGACTGATAAACCGGGAATGTTCGTACCGGTTTGCGTATGTTGCGATTGCATCGATGGAGCGGTGGCGCAAGCCGTGCCCGAAAATCCGGGGCGTCTGGCAGTAGCCGCAGGAAAACGGGCATCCCCGTGAGATCTCTGCATACCCCTTCATCTGCGAGAATGCCGGGTAGGCATCGAGCCTGACAGTGGTATCCGCCGGTTCGTAGTGGTCTTTTGTTGCCACGCCGGGGATCGCAGTACTGGTTCCCTGCTCAATCGCAGCAAGAAGCCGGGGGAGCGTGTACTCCCCTTCGCCCACGACAACATAATCGGCATATCTGGCAACGTCCTGATACATTGCGGTGGCGTGGGAACCCCCGACGATCGTCAGGCAGCCGGCATTTGTTATCTCATGTTGCCACACGGGTTCATCGAGGGAATTGAGGGAATAACAGGTGATCTCGCCGGCAGGTTCTTTGACGGGATGAAGGATGAATCCGGACTGTTCACAGGCAGCATACAGCGCAGCATAAGAATTGCGTGCGGAATGTATCAGCCGCCAGTTGACCTTCATGAAGTCATCCTGCAGGAACGTTGCGGGAAAAAAAGTATGATGATCGGAAAAGCCGTTATCCGCGGGAGCGGTACTCCCGCAGGACATCGACGGTCTTGTAGGTCTGCCCGCTGTTCATGGTGACCAATACTTCGACCCGGTCCGCCTGCCCCCGTTCAGATCCCGACCCGCGTGTTCCCTGCAGCTGCGTTTCATCACCTTTGTTGGTCCCGACGGTTGCCGTCTGGACAGAACCGTCGGCACGCGTGAGTTTTACCTCAATCTTTTTTACGTTGATCTGCCCTTTGCCTCCCTGGAAGACCACCGGGATATTACCAAGGTAATCCTTCTCGCCGACAACGACCGTAACCGCAATGGGATCCGGCATGGTGTCAATCGGTCCGGGGACCAGGCTCGCACCCGTCTGGCCGGCCGGAATACCGGAAGCGCTCCCGGGACCTGACGGCGTGGTGCTCTGTGTGCCAGTACACCCGGCAAGGGCGATCAAAGTACAGAGAAGGAGGATTGGAACAATAACTCTGGACTGCATACCAGAAGATGCGAACCGGAATATGATGATGCTTGTGATCGGGGATCTGGTACAGCGAAGTCAGCGGTCTGCCAGCTCGCCGTTATACTCCAGTTCCCCGCGATCGCCATCAACAGTAACCGATACACCGCTCTTCAGCCGGCTGAGCGGGACCCCGATCCGGTCGACCATCGGGATCCTGCCGATGATAGCACCGGTGACAATGATCGGTTCCGCTTCCTCGTTAATGATGGCGGCAGGGGCATGCCCGTTCCGGCTCAGGGCATACAGAACATAGGAACCGACCGTTGAGCCCTTGCCATAGGGAAACGCAAGCACTTTGCCGGTGATGGATTTCCCTTCCAGGGGGTGGCCTTTCTCGATAATGATACCGGTTTGTGGATCGACACCCGAGAGGAACGAGATCGGCGCAGGACTTATCAGCAGTTCTCCCGTCCCGATGCCGCGGGAGATGCTGCGTCCGATAATTATCAAAATAACACCTAATTTATGTTTGAAGACAAAGATATAAGATTCATATGGAAGAGAGCGCCGCACGTAACGCTTCAACTCCTGATGACCTCAAGACGCGGATCCAGCTGAACGAACTTGAGGCAATGGTACTCGAATCGAAGTTGCGCGTTGAAGAACTCCAGAAAGAGAATAACCAGCTCAAACGGGAAAACAACCAGCTCAAACGGATACCCCTCTTTGTTGCGGTTGTTGTCGATGTACTGGAAACAGGTGAGGTATATCTTCGCCAGCAGGGTAATAACCAGGAATACATCACCCATGCAAGCGAAGAACTCAGACCGTTGTTAAAACCCGGCGCAAAAGTGGCGGTTAATAATGCGCTCTCGATTGTCAAACTGATCGGAAATATCTATGATTCACGGGTCCGGGTGATGGAGCTGGAGGAGTCCCCGGAAATATCCTATGCAGATATCGGGGGGCTGGAAAATTCGATCAAGGAGGTTCGCGAAGCGGTTGAGTACCCGCTGACCAAACCTGAAATCTTCCGGCGCATTGGCGTTGAACCCCCCAAAGGCATCCTGCTTTTCGGATCTCCCGGGACGGGAAAGACGCTGATTGCAAAGGCAGTTGCCCATGAGGCAAAAGCGACCTTCATCCGGATGTCGGGCAGCGAGCTGGTTCACAAATTCATTGGCGAAGGCGCCGGCCTGGTCCGCGAGCTCTTTATGCTCGCACGCGAACGGGCGCCCGCAATTGTCTTCATCGATGAGATTGACGCAGTAGGGAGCACGCGTACCAACGACGGGACATCGGGAAGTGCTGAAGTCCAGCGCACGCTTATGCAGCTCCTTGCCGAGATGGACGGGTTTGACAACCGGGGCGATGTACGGATCATGGCGGCGACCAACCGTGTCGACATGCTCGACCCCGCCCTGCTCCGCCCGGGACGGTTTGACCGGATTATTGAGATCCCGCTGCCGGACACCAGGGGGAGGCTCGAAATTCTGAAAATCCATTCCGGAAAGATGCAGCTGACTGGTGTGGATCTCAATGAAATCACCGCCATGACAGAAAATGCCACCGGTGCCGCGCTCCAGGCAGTCTGCCG
>CAZVFG010000094.1:0-4990 GCA_964626125.1 uncultured Methanoregula sp. | reverse complement strand
GATGCCCTCTCCGGCTGATGCCGGAAAGGTCAACACCGGAACTCTTTTGAGTTTCCCGATGCTCTGTCTGGCATACTGCCAGAAAGATCATTTCAGCAGACCCATTGCTCATCATCTGCAGCACAGGAACGCAAAGACCGCTGGAGCCCGTCGCCATTCCGGGCTTGGCCACAACCCCGCCTGCCACCTGTGGATGCCCCACAGTTGACTATACAGAGTCACTGTAAACAAATAAAAGAGTTTTCCTAGGAAAACCAGTCCCTCAAATCCCGTCGTGTAACCGTTGGTGAAAAGTCCGCATCCCTCTGTTTGCTCCCGCCCCATATTCAAAAAATGAGCGGGAGCTGGTATTTCAGCTGATCCAGATCCGGGGAAGGCTTTCTGCTCAAATGATGAAAAAATTGGTTTTAACCGATAATCCCGAACCATGCGGCATACGAGATGACGATCATCGCGATCAGCAGCATGATGAGGATCTTATAAAAGCATCCCTCGCAGAGGAACAGGCGCTGCGATGTGCAGGTGTGGCAATAGGGTTCAAGGCAGATTTTGCAGTTTGCCGTTGATTTATGGTCGGGATGGTTCTTGCAGTGCGTCATTGTGCAGGTGTAGGTTGCACCCTGTCAAATGATTTGCGTTTTATCGTGCGCTGGTTCCGTGGTGAGATTTTTTACACTTGGTGATGGTATCTGTGAGAAATCAATCATCTTTTTTGAAGCGTTCAACCTGTTGTGCGATCTGTTCGCGATTCTTGCCCGTCTCAACAGGATCGCGTTCAGGCATGGGCGTGACAATATCGCTTTTTTGTGCAGTTCCCCGGCAGAATCGTGAAAAGAACCATGATGGTTTTTGTATATCTCCGTGCAGGATCAGGACTGCGTGGCACGGTGCACAAGACTGGATGCCGCTTCCCGTGCACCGGCAAGGATCTCCTGCTCGTGCGGCACCTCACGCTCCAGCATCAGTACCCTGCCGCTGCAGATGACCGTCTCAACGGCCGATCCGCCGCAGGAGTACACCATATTGGATACGGGATGGTGCATCGGGACATTACAGGTCGTGGTTGAGGAGACAAGTATGATATCAGCCGGCTCTCCTGCGGCCAGCGTGCCGGTACCAAACCCCAGCGCCCGGCTCCCCGCAGATGTCGCCATCTGCAATGCTTCCGGTGCTGGCAGCAGGGTCGGGTCATTCCAGTAAAATTTCTGGAGAAGGGCTGCGGTTTTCATCGCTTCGAACATGTCGAGGTTGTTGTTGGACGAGCACCCGTCAGTGCCGAGCGAAACGGTTGCCCCGGCTGCTTTCAGCCAGTGGTACGGCATCGCCCGGTTCGTGGCGAGTTTCATATTGCTGGTCGGGTTGTGGGAGGCGTACACCCCGCGCTGCGCAAACAGCCGGCACTCCGGCTCATCCAGCCAGCAGCAGTGCGCCGCAACGGTTCGGGCGGTGAGGATCCCGCACTCGTCCAGCACCGCAACCGGACGTTTCCCGTGCAGCGCCACCGAGTCATTCACCTCCTTTTCTGTCTCGCTCACATGGATGTGGATGCCAATCTCCTGCTCTGCGGCAAACTCCGCGCACCAGCGCAATCCTTCCAAAGACACTGTATAAGGTGCGTGGGGACCGGCGGCGGCTTTGATCCGCGGGTTGTTGAGGGACCTTATGTGGGCGACGAGCTTCTCAGTCACCCGGCACTCCGATTCCCGTTTTTCAGGGTTCATAAAATCAATAAATCCATAGCACAGCACTGCCCTGATCCCCATTTCAGCGACTGCCCGTGCGGCATCTTCCATAAAGAAGTACATGTCGTTGAACGCGGTTGTGCCGGTCTTGATCATCTCGAGGCAGGCGAGTTTTGTCCCCCAGTACACATCATCGCCGGTCAGGTGCGCCTCAAGGGGCCAGATCTTCTGCGAGAGCCAGTCCTGCAGGAACATGTCGTCCGCATACCCCCGCAGCAGCGTCATTGCCGCATGGGTGTGGGTGTTGACGAGGCCCGGCAGGGCGATCGCACCATCGCCATCAATGATGAATTCTGCATCCCCTTTGTGTGGTATCCGTGCAAGCTCCCCGATTGCTGCAATGACACCTTTCTCATCGATGAATATGTCTGCGGTATGCCCGGCCACCTTCACGTTGGTGATCAGCAGCGGGTAATTTTTTTTAAATATTTCATTCATGAGATGCCTGCCCAATGGTCAACCCAGGTCCCTGATAATCCCTGCAACGATCTTTTCCGTCCGCAGCCGGTGTTTCCGTGATATGGTGAGTATATGATCAAACGTAAGCACCCCGCCACCAAGACCATTTGCGTAGTTGTCGACCATGCAGAGTGCAGCAAATGCCATGTCCAGCTCGCATGCGAGCGTCGCTTCGCTTGCAACGGTCATGCCGACAATATCGGCATATCTGGCGAGCGCTTTTACCTCCGCCTCTGTCTCGATCCGCGGTCCCCGTGTCTGGACATACACACCGCCATGGAGGGCTTCGGGCACGGTACGCGCAAGTGCATCTCTTAACTCTTTTGTCAGCTCGGGGCGGACATGATCGGTGGCATGGTCATGGATGGAGGGGATGTCCGTTATTGACATGTAATCGGTCGGGATGACAATGGAACCCGGGGTAATATGTGGTTTTAACGATCCCGACGAACCAAACGCCACGATCCGGTCCACACCGGCAATCGCAAGCGACGCAAGGTGCGCGCGGTGGTTGATCCGGTGCGGCGGCATCCCGTTCTGGTGCCGCATCAGCATCACAATGTCCCCGCAGAGGATCTCGGCATTGCCAAACGGGGTGTGGATGCGGCGTTTTTCCAGCGGCGGCAGTTCGGAGAAGAGGAGGCTTGTGCCCCCGATGATGCCCAGTGTCATGCACACTTCCCCCTCGTACAGAAACCCGCGCAGTGATTCATAACCCTATCATCCCTGTTGGATGTGGGCTTTCTAATATTTAGCGCAGTCCTTTTGCATATCAATACCTGTAAAAACGCCGGCACCCAAGACAGTAATATGGGCATCTTTGACACGGTCGGCGACCGGACCATAAAAAGAGGCCGCTGCACCGATATCTATTTCCTGCGCACCGAGGAGACGCTGAAAAAAGAGGGAATCAACCCGAAGGTCGCCATGGAAGTGACCGCAACTACGCTTCCGGATTCATGGGCGATCTTCTGCGGCCTGTGTGATGCCATCGCGCTCCTCGACCACCTGCCCGTTACGGTCGATGCGATGCCGGAGGGGACCCTTTTTTACCAAAACGAACCTGTTCTGCGGATCAGCGGCAGGTACCGCGATTTCTGCCGGTACGAAACCGCGCTTCTCGGGTTCCTCTGTCATGCTTCCGGTATCGCGACTGCCTCGGCGCATATCAAGCAGGTCGCGGGAGACCGCCCGGTCTATTCCTTCGGGTCACGGCGCCAGCACCCTGCCATCGCAGCGATGATTGAGCGGGCGGCATGGATCGGGGGGGTCGACGGTGTTTCCAATACCTGTGCACCCGCAGGCATGCCGCTGGTCGGGACAATGCCGCATGCATTCGTCATGTGCTACCCGGCTCCTGATGATGCATGGCGATCGTTTGATGCCCACGCGCCCGCCGGTGTTCCGAGGATCATGTTGTGCGACACCTACTGCGATGAGAAGGCGGAGTCGCTTCGTGCCGCCGCGTGCGGGGCAACCGCAGTCCGGCTCGACACGCCGAGGTCACGGCGGGGAGATATGCGCTCGATTATCGAGGAGGTGCGCTGGGAGCTGGACGCCAATACCTATTCTTCTGTCAGGATTTTCCTGTCGGGCGGGGTTACGCGGGATGACGTGCTTGCGTACCGTGATATCGTTGACGCGTTCGGTGTCGGCGGTGCAATTGCCAATGCGCCGGTGATCGATTTCTCTCTTGATATTATCGAGATTGAGGGGATGCCAAAGGCAAAACGCGGGAAGCGCAGTGGTGCCAAGCAGGTCTATGAATTACCGTCCCGATCGCACCGTGTCCTCCCGCTCTCCTCCAAAAAACCAAAAGGGGCACGACCGCTCATGGAACGTTTCATTGACAACGGGACCGTCATCCGCCAGTCAGAGATGCACGAGGCGCGGAAACGGGTGACCGGGATCCTGAAGGAGCTGCCATGATGCTGGCCATCACGGGACATGAAGATACTATTCCCGGAGCCATAAGCGCATGGTGAAACATTAATTACCTTTTTTCCATAACATGAGGTACTCATATGGATCCCGCACAGCCAGAACCCCGACAACCACCGGAATCGCCATCCGTACAGCCGATACCTCCCATCCCCCCGGGTGGTGTGCCGGGAGTGCGCTGGGTTCTGGTACGGGCAACCGCACTTGGGCTGCTGATCGTCCTTGTCATCATAGGACTGGTGTGGCTGGTGACCATCCCGCTCCTTGCGGGCGGGCAAGGTTCGGGCGGCACTGGTTCAACACCGCAGATGACCACCCCGCCTTCCGCACCAGGCACCTCTGCCGGTACAACTTCCCCGGTCCCGGTGACCGGCACCATCGAACCGCTGCCCCGGGACTTTGAGGTGTCCGTCTCGATCCAGCCAAAAGACAGCGCAGGTCGCCTGATTGTGCAGTTCGATGGCGGGCGGGGAAAATCATCCGTCAAGGAGATCAGTGTGAAGCTTACACGACCTGACGGCACCGTTGATACCGGGTCCATGGATATGCAGGCACGATTCCCGGAAGTTACCATGCAGGGTTCAAGAGGTACCGACCGCGTTGAAGTCTTTGTCAGGTTCTTATCGGGAAAGACCTATAAGGTTATTGACGATCAGGTGCCGTACCGGCAGCATTTCTGATACAACCTCAAAGAAGTAAATTTTGGCACTGTAGAAATCCCTGATCTCGCATCATTACCAGAGATCCATAATGAACCGGTTTTCGACGGATATCGTAAGGGGGGATGTTCGCCATTGGGGAGAGATGGCGGACACGAGAAGATACCGAAGGTATCTTCGCTGTGCCGC
>CAZVFG010000093.1:2395-5135 GCA_964626125.1 uncultured Methanoregula sp. | reverse complement strand
ATCAAAACAGTCTAACCACCATGAAAGAAGTGCGGTTAAAAATCAAAAAACGAGCTTTTCCGAGTCACGGAAGGGTACGGCTCAACGGATCCATTCTAACCGAACTGGGGATACAGAACGGATCTTCAGTCAATCTCATCAACAGTGCAACCAAGAAGTCGGTCAGTGTCACGGTCTTTACCGATACCATGGTTGAAAAGGGGCAGGCAAGGGTGAGCGAGGAAGACTTAAAAGCGGTCGGGTTAAAGGAAGGGGATGAGGTCATCATCCGCGTCACTCCCCCGCTTGCTGACCGGTTGAAAAAGTCAGCAGAAAAAGCTTCCAGAACCGTTTCTGAGCAGACAGGAACACTTGGCAAAAAGGCTAAACAAACAGCAGAGAACGTAAAAGCCGGGGCAGGAAAAGCATACGAGGGTGCAAGCAAGGCGACAAAAGAGGGGGTAAAAAAGATAAAAAAGAAAGTCACGGAGAAGGATTTATGAACATTGCGACGGAACCGTCCCCGTTCCTGCACAAGACCGGTTCTATCCTTCAAATGATGGAAAACGGGGCATTCCTCATCAAGATTGTGAAGTCTCTGGAGGGATAACAGGTGGCAGAACAGGTAATAATCCAGCCGGTTATCAGCGAAACAGTTATTATTCTGTTCCTTTTTGTTGTGGCATTGTTTGTGGTCTTTCTCATCGTCCGTGAAGTCCGGATCGCCAAGACCGCAAGCCGCAAGATTGAGGTCGATCTTGAGCGGGACAAGCTCAAGCTCCTGCAGCAGCATGCGGAAGTGAGGGCATATCCATTCACCCGGCTCTCACCGGAACAGGTCGGGGAGATCAAAAAGGTGGAAGATGATACCATAAACCTTGAGACCGTTATTTTTGCCAAGGAGCGGCTTATCGACACCCGCCTGAAACGACTTGAAAACTATGTCAAGCAGATAAAACTGGATAACATGCTGGGCAAGATCGAGAAAGAGGAGAACAAAGTGAAGTGATCCTATGGAAATGTATCCGTTTGAATACCCAAAAGAGAGTTACTGGCACCAGTTCACCGACCAGCTCACCGGACTTACTTCAGGCATCGACAGCAGGCTGCCTACATTCGACAAGTCCTTGAACGCCTATTTCGACGAGAGCTTTGCGTCGATTATTGAGGAATGGGAGCTGCTCACGGACAGCGATCTCCACCGGATGGAGAACCGGTTGCACGCCCTGTCAAATGAGATAAATGTCCTGTATTCTGGAAAGACAATGCTGGAAAAAAGGGTCTCAGACCTTGACGTTCTGATTACATCCCTGGAGAAGTCGGTATGATCGGCATGAAAAATTACCTCAATACCTATGTAGACAGGCGCATGAAATATGTCATCGAGGAATGGCAGATATCCACACGGCATGACATTGCGGATTTTTCAAACCGGCTCGAGGCACTCGAAAAGGAGATCCCCCGCCTCAAGGTGTTCGAGAGCACCGCTGCAAACCGTCTCACCCAGCTTGAAAACCGGGCAAAAAAGGTAAAGGAGCGTGCCTGACATGGATTTACTGGAATTCATCATCATCCTTGTCATCATTGGTGTGGTCGTTTATTTTGTCTATTATTTCCTTAGAGGTTCTTCGGGAAAGATTTCCCTCACCCGCCCTGTCGAGAGCCGAGTGGATGAATACCTTGACCGGAAGTTTGAGAGTATGGTCGAGGAATGGGAACTTGTCACCCAGCCAAAACTCCAGAGGTTCAAGGAACAGAGGATAAAAGAGCTCGAGCAGGACGAAACCCGTCTTGGTGAGGTTAAGCAGTTCGAGTCTGTAATGCAGAGTTCGCTTCAGAAACTGGAGGCACGACTTGATGCCATTGAAAAGGACCTGGCTCAAAAAGGAACATCCAAAAGATAAACCTGAACGGGACCTTTTTAAAAAGGTAAAAGAAGAAGTCACGATGATGCGAAAGCAGGGTGAGCCTCCGGAGAAAGACCCCCATAGCTTTTCACGGTATATATGCGATCTCTGCAATATCCCCTTCCCGCTTCCCGAACTACGGCAATGCGTCCTGTGCGGCAGGTGGGGCTGCAAAACATGCTGGAATGAAGAGTTCTATACGTGCAAATCCTGTGCAGGGATCATAAAAATGCACACCCTGACCTCGAAAGAATAATACATCCACAACGTTATTTTTTTTCCTCTCTGCAGTACAGTTCGTTCGTCACTTTGTGCCGAACCGTTCGTGTGGGTGTGCCACATTTGATGTAATCTCCGTTCACCCACAGCACGACCAGCAACCCTTTGTCACTGTGGATTAAACCAATCCGGCATGACACGATCACGTGCCGATGAAGCCGAGGCACTCTTCCGGGGCGGGTTTTCCTGTTCACAGGCCGTGCTTGCGGTCTTTGCAAAGGATTTCGGGCTGGACCGGAACACTGCACTGAAGATCGCGCAGGGGTTTGGCGGCGGGATTTCCCACACGGATAATATATGCGGGGCTGCATCCGGTGCAGTCATGGTTATCGGGCTGCGGTATGGCAGGACAAAGGCAGATGACATCGCTGCAAAGGACAAAACCTATTCGGTGGTCCAGGAGTTCCTGCGGCAGTTCGCACAACGCCATAGAGGGAAGACGACCTGCACGGGACTTTTAGGCTACAACCTGTCCGATCCGACACAATTTGCTGAAGCGAAACAGATGAAGGTGACTCAGGCAAAATGCCCGGGGTTTGTGCGGGACGCGGTTGAACTGGTGGAGAAATTATTAT
>CAZVFG010000093.1:0-2295 GCA_964626125.1 uncultured Methanoregula sp. | reverse complement strand
CCGGTCCGCGATGTATACGGGGTACACCCGGTAAAGTTGAGGGCAAGGTACGCGATCACCGCAGGTATGAGGAGCAGCGCAGTTGCCGCCGATATCCCGTTCGCCCAGACAGGCAGCGCGGGATTTATGCAAAACGAGACTGCAAAGGGGATAGCAACCAACGCTCCCAGTATCAGCCCTTTTATTGAAAAGTCCTGTGTCGGGATAAACGGCAGCAAAGCGGGGAAGAGCACGGTCCCGGCAAGGACTGCGGATACTGCCGCAAGTGTTGCCACCGGGCCGGCAAGGAACCAAAGGATTGCTGCTGCAACGAACATCGGCAGTGCTGCATGGACAAATTCCACCGGAGTTAAGATAATCCTGTCCAAAAACGGGAACTCCACCCGCCGCATCTCCGTGGTCGCCTTGTGCGTTTTCAGGTACTCAGGAAGGTCCCGTGCCCGCACCGGGCCGTATTCAACGGTGAACCCGGATCTTCGCACTACCTCCGGCCACGAGATTCCGGGAGCCCCGAGCTGGGGCACGATGATCTTCCGGTGGCTGACCATACCGGCAAGACCGGTGGATTGTATGCGTCTGACAAGTTCATCCGTTCCAAACGTCCCTTTGCCAGCGGCGCACCAGACATTGATCCCTTTGGTGTCCAGCACGAGGATATACCCGTCAATCCCTGCGAGTGCAGACCGAAGGGCATCGAAGCTGAGCGTGTAATTCGCCGAGGCAAAGACCGGTGAGTCCGGTTTCGGGTTCCCGAACCGGTAAAGCCCTGGTTCCACCAGGTGCTCATATCGTTTCCAGCCCCAGCGGGTGAGGAGATGATCGAGATGATTGGCGAACGTGATGGTGCCGGTGGTTGTCCGGATCTCTGCCGGCGCTTCTGCCTTCCCGTTGCAGCTGCAGAGCGGTGCTGGCGCATCCGGTGCGCACATGCAGCACGGGGATCGTGGAGTGTCCATTCTCTCTATACCTCAATCACCCGGAATGCTCATCAATGGCCCGAGCACACCCTTCACCATCCCGCTCAGGTTCTCGACCTTCATCAATGCAAGGCAGCAGATGCTACCGTCTTTCTCCCAGCTGATCAGGGCGAGTTTGTCGCCCGACTGGATCGCCGCTTTATCCCGCACATCCTTTGGGAGCACCATCTGACCGCGGTCATCCACCGTGAGCACTGACTCGACACGGCATCCCCCCACCGGGCTGCAGGGGCCACATTGTTTTCCTGTATCCTTTTTGGTTGACATGGTATTGCCATTATTCTTTATTTTCCAAATATTTATATTTTTCAGAAAAATCAGAAAAATCTAATTTTTTGCATCCTTTCGTTAAACAGAAGAAATCGTACTAATGTCAGAAAGGTCTTGGGAATCAGCATACCCGGTTCGGGGGATTATATCCTAAGAGGTCTGACGGTTGCTCGTATTCATAATTTATGAAAAAGGAATTTTATCATAGCAGCTGTAAGCGTCAGAATTCCTCATCGGTCTCGTTCATGACCCTTATGGGGTGAGGCTGACTGTCAGGATCCCGGTTCACTTACATACCTCGTATATGCGTGACACATCCTTGCCGTTACGCACTCATTTCACTACCAGCCTCTTTTCATGTCGCGAACCAGCCCCTCGTTCTCAGACATATCTTAACCAGCAGAAGCATCGTTGGTACTTCAATCAGTACACCAACCACCGTGGCAAGGGCAGCCCCTGATGAAAGCCCGAACAGGATTGTTGCGGTCGCGATCGCCACCTCAAAGTGGTTGGAAGCACCAATCATCGCAGAGGGTGCTGCATCCTCATAGCTAAGGTGAATTCCCTTCGAAAGGACGTACCCAATGGTGAAGATGAGAATCGTCTGAATAAAGAGCGGGATCGCGATCCAGAGTATCGTGAGCGGCTGGGTGAGGATCACCTCCCCCTTGAAGCTGAAGAGGAGCACGAGCGTGATCAGGAGTGCGGTGATAGTGATTGGCGTGAGGTAGTGGACGAACTTTTTATTGAACCAATCCTCACCTTTCGCCCTGATGATAAGTTTTCTTGAAATGTATCCCGCCACCAGTGGGAGGGCGACATAGATCGCGATCGAGAGTGCGAGCGCCTCCCACGGGACCGGGAGCTTGCCCACGCCGAGGAGGAAGCCACCCAGCGGGCCGTAGAGGAAGAGCATGGAAAGCGAGTTGATCGCCACCATGACAAGGGTATGCCCGTCGTTTCCTTTCGCAAGAAACCCCCAGACAAGCACCATGGCGGTGCAGGGCGCAATCCCGAGGAGGATGCACCCGGCAAGGTAGCTCCGCCA
>CAZVFG010000092.1:0-5245 GCA_964626125.1 uncultured Methanoregula sp. | reverse complement strand
CGGCGGATGGCGTTGCTGGAGGAGGCAGCGCGGCAGCTCTACCGCGAGTGGTTCGTCCGGCTCCGCTTCCCCGGCCATGAGCACACCCGCATCACGAACGGCCTGCCGGAGGGGTGGGAGTGGAAGCCGATTGCGGCGTTGACGCTTTTCTTGAAGCGAGGAATAACTCCCCACTACGACGAAGACGCAGAGAGTCTTGTTATCAACCAGAAGTGCATCCGTAACGGCAGGCTGGACATTACGCTGGCCCGGCGTCAATCAAGGGAGTTTAAGCCTGACCAACAAGTGCAACGAGGCGATGTTCTTGTGAACTCAACTGGACAAGGCACCCTTGGCCGCGTGGCGCAAGTTCTAGCCGCGATCCCTAACTGTACGGTTGATACACACGTGACGATCTTGCGCCCTAGACAGACCGGCGGGACGCACTACTTTGGGTTGGCCGTAATGGACTGGGAGCCGCGATTTTCGACAATGGGCCGCGGCGCGACGAATCAAACAGAACTATCTCCGGGTCAGATCGGAGCAGCTGAAGTTCTCCTGCCCTCGCATTCGCTAATCCAAGAATTCGAGGAGTACGCAAGCCCGATCTTCAGCCAGGTTGTAACGCTGACGGACCAGAATATTAATCTGCGAACCGCTCGCGACCTGCTCCTGCCGAGGCTGATGTCCGGGGAAATAGCCGTATGACAGCCACACCTCTGCAGCATGGAGACTACATCGTCTATGTCGATGAAAGCGGCGACCATAGCTTGGAATCCATAAATCCTGAATATCCATTGTTTGTTTTGTCATTCTGTCTTTTCCGCAAGGAGGTGTACGTTGATCAGGTGACGACGGCAGTCAGGCGGCTCAAATTCCAGACCTTCGGTCACGACATGGTCATCCTTCATGAGCACGACTTACGCAAGAGGCTGGGTGCCTTCTCCAGGATGGGAAAAGCGCTCCGCGAGGCATTTATGAGCGCTCTTTCTGATATCATTGATAAGGCGGACTTTACCCTCTTCGCCATTGTGATTGATAAGAGAAGGATGATATCCCGATACGTGCATCCGGGGCATCCGTATCATCTGGCCATGGAGTTCGGTCTGGAACGCCTATTCCGCTTTCTGCGTGCAAATCGGGCAGAGGGACGTCTGACCTATCTGATTTGCGAGGCGCGCGGGGAAAAGGAAGACCGTGAGTTGGAACTCGAGTTTCGACGCATTTGCGACGGCGACAACTATTTCCGGTGCCCTTTACCTTTTGATATGATCATTGTAGACAAAAAAACGAACTCGGAGGGATTACAGCTCGCGGACCTGATGGCGAGACCGATTGGTCTTTCGGTACTGCGGCCGGACCAACCAAACCGTACCAGGGATATTTTGGAAAAAAAGTATTACAGAGACGGCTATGGGCGAAAAGAGGGTTTCGGTCTAAAACTATTCCCCTAAAAAGCCAAAAGGCCCCTAGGTTGTCCCAGAAGCCTATCGCCGATCGGGTAGTCCCAATCCATTTGTTGCTTATAAGATGCCATCATCACAATGATCTGTCAAGAAAAACTTTCTTATACGACGTTATTTTGAGGCTACCGAGAATTTTCGAATGATCACCGACATCAACAGCGAAGACCGGCTGGTCCAAGAGACTTTTGCCAACCATCTGCGTGATGCGCTTGGTTGGGAATGCGTCTACGCCTACAAGGCCGAGAGCTTCGGACCGAGCGGAACCCTGGGACGCGCGAGCGAGCGTGAGGTGGTGCTGGTGCGTGACCTCCGGGCGGCTCTGGCCCGGCTCAATTCCAGCTTGCCTGAATCGGCGCGCGAGCAGGCTATCGAGAAGCTCACGCGGATCGACTTTGCCCGCTCGCTGGTGCAGCACAATCGCGAGTTCTACGGCTTCATCCGGGGTGGCGTGCCGGTCGAGTGGCGTGACGCTAGGGGTGAGACGCGGCACGCGCTGGCACGGGTGATCGATTTCCGTAACGAAACGACCAATGGCAAACCGAACAACCGCTTCCTTGTTGTGCGCGAGCTGAAGATTCAGGGCGTGCGGGTGCCCCACTACAACCGGCGCGCGGACCTCATTTGCTTTGTCAACGGCCTGCCGCTGGTCTTTATCGAGCTGAAGGCGGTCTACAAGAACATCCGCGCCGGGTTCGACAACAACCTCACCGACTACCTGCACGAGCACAGCATCGCCCAAGCCTTCCACCACAACGCCTTCCTCGTTGTGAGCAATGGAGACCGGGCCCGCTACGGCTCCATCACGAGCAAGTGGGAGCACTTCGTCGAGTGGAAGCGCAACAGCGAGAAGGAGAAGGGCCGGGTGGAGGCCGAGGCGCTCCTCGACGGCATGCTGGCCAAGGAGCGGCTGCTTGACCTGGTGGAGAACTTCGTTCTGTTCGACGACAGCCGGGCCGGAGGGACGAGAAAAATCGTGGCGCGGAACCACCAGGTGCTCGGCGTGAACAACGCAGTGGCCTCTTTTGTGAGACAGGAGGAGTTGAAACGGAAGTTCCCGGCGGAGCGGCGGCTCGTCTCTTATACGGTACATGAGTCGGAATTCCTGATCGCAGCCGATGGGGCTGTTGAAGTTTCCGCAGGCCGTCATTCCAAAATCATTTCGGATGAGAAGGTTAAGGCGTTGCCATTGGTGCGACGGGCGCATCCCGACCTGGGGCGTCTCGGGGTATTCTGGCATACGCAGGGGAGCGGCAAGTCCTACTCCATGGCGTTCTTCGCCGAGAAGGTGCGGCGGGTAGTCCCCGGCAACTTCACTTTCATGGTGATGACCGACCGCGAGGACCTGGACGACCAGATCTGGCGTACGTTCATCGGTTGCGGCGTAGCGGATGAGAAGATGCCGCGTGCCGGTTCTGGTGCGGATCTGAAGGAGATTCTCCGAGAGAATCACCGATACGTATTCAGCCTGATCCACAAGTTCAATCAGCCGGTGACAGAACCTTACAGCGATCGCGACGACATCGTTGTTATGTCGGACGAGGCGCACCGGACCCAGGCCGGAAAGTTTGCGCGCAACATGCGGCTCGCTCTGCCGAATGCCTCGTTCATCGGGTTCACCGGCACGCCCCTCTTCAAGGACGACCACCTCACGCGGCGCATCTTCGGCGGCTACGTCTCGCGCTACGACTTCAAGCGCTCCGAGGAAGACCAGTCCACGGTGAAGCTGATTTATGAAAGCCGGGGCGAGAAGCTAGGCATTGCCCGGCTAGACCTGAACGACCGCATCGCCGCCAAGATCGAGGAGGCGGAACTCGATCCGGACCAGACCGCACTGCTGGAGAAGCTGCTCGGGAAGGACTACGAGGTGATCACTGCCGACGATCGGTTGGACAAGTTGGCGGAGGATATGGTTGAGCACTGCGCGACCCGCTGGGAGATGGGCAAGTCCATGATGGTATGCATCGATAAGGTGACTTGCGGACGAATGTTCGAGCGCATCGAGCCTCGGTGGAAGGCGAAGCTCGCTCAGGTGAAAGGCCTGATCCTGCATAGAGAGGCCGAATGTGCGGAATCCTCGGACGCCGACGACAAAGAGCGCCTTGGCAAGCTTCTGGAAAAGCTGCGCGGGCAGGCCCAGTGGATGGAAAGCACAATCATCGAGATCATCATCAGCGAGGCGCAGAACGAGGTGCGCGACTTCCAGAAGTGGGGCTTGGACATCATTCCCCATCGCGTGGTAATGAAGACCGGCTTCCAAACGCTGGACGGCAAGCGGGTGGCCGTGGATGACGCCTTCAAGGACCCGCAGCACCCGTTCCGAATTGCGATTGTGTGCGCTATGTGGCTCACCGGCTTCGACGTTGAGTGCCTCTCGACCCTCTACATCGACAAGCCGATGAAGGCGCACTCGCTTATGCAGGCCATCGCCCGCGCCAACCGCGTCTATCCGGGCAAGGATTGCGGCGTGATCGTAGACTACAACGGCATGCTCAAGAGCCTGCGCGAAGCGCTCGCGCAGTATGCCATCGGCGACTATGAGGGAGGTGGAGACGGTGGCGACATGGTGGCGCCCATCGAGGAACTGGTGAAGGCTCTTGTGCAGGCGTTGGCGGCGGCAGAGAATCACCTCAATGGGTTCAGCTTTGACCCGGCGCGGCTGGTCGGCGCGAAGGGCTTCGACCGCATCCAGGGGTTGCGCGACGCCGTGGATACGCTTTGCCAATCAGACGAGGCCAAGCGGCGCTTCGAGATCATGGCCCGACAGGTGTTCATTCGGTTTAAGGCCCTGCTGATGGAGCCGAGTGCATTCGCCTACGCCGAGCGGCACGACAACATCGAGGCCATCTACAAGAAGCTGCAGGAGAAGCGAGATACCGCGGACGTCACGGAGTTGCTCAAGGAACTGCACAAGATCGTCAACGAGGCCATTCGCGCACAGCAGCCCGGCGAAGATCACGCCCAAGGGCTCACGGTGGACTTGAGCCGGATCGACTTTGCCAAGCTGCGCGATGAGTTTGCGAAGAAGGTCAAGCACAAGCACGCGGCCCTGCAGGACATCCGCGACGTAGTGGAGAAAAAACTGCAGCAGATGCTCGCCAGCAATCCGATTCGGATGGACTACTACAAGAAGTACCAGGAGATCATTGCCGATTACAACCGCGAGAAGGATCGTGTTACGGTAGAGCAGACCTTCGCCAGGTTGGTCGAATTGGCGAACAGCCTGGACGCTGAGCAGAGACGTGCCGCGGAAGAGGGCCTGAGTGATGACGAGCTGGTCCTGTTCGACCTACTCTTCAATGAGAAGATCACCAAGGCAGACCGCGAGAGGCTGAAGCAAGCCAGCAAGTCATTGCTCGCATCGCTCCAAGAGCTTCTTAAGCCGATGCCGACCTGGACGCAGAATACCTCCACCCAAGCCGAGGTGAAGGTGTTCATCCTCGACGACCTCTGGCAGAGCCTGCCGCGCCCACCCTTCACAGAGGAAGATACTGAGTTGCTCGCTGACCGTGTCTATGACTATATCTGGCAACGCAGTGCGGGTGGAAGCCTTCTGGAAGCCGCCGCAGGAACTTGAGAGATTATAGGGGGCAGGGATGTCCGTAATGATGGCAAGATCTGTTTGAAGAGAAGGGTGATGCTGTGGCGATGTGAAACAGTGAACGTCATGTAAGAAGCTTTGGTTCGTTTGAGAGGCTACTGCTACAGCGATGGGGACAGTTCAAGCTGCCGACCGGAGGATGAAACCGTGATCCGCTTCCTGCACACAAGTGACTGGCAGTTGGGGATGACCCGCCACTTCC
>CAZVFG010000091.1:2986-5314 GCA_964626125.1 uncultured Methanoregula sp. | reverse complement strand
AGCGAGGTGTAATCATCCACCATGATCCGTTCGACCGTCTCCAGCTGTTTTTCAAGGTTGCCGGCATCGACCGTCTGCTTGATCTTATCGGCAAGGGCTTTTGTTTTGGACTCTGCCGCGTCACGCGCTGACGGAATCGGGATGCGGGAGATCGTGATATTTGCCATTCGCTGGATCTCCCGCATCTTGTACACATCTTCAGGACCGACAAAGGTGATCGCCTGTCCGCTTCTGCCCGCGCGCGCCGTCCTGCCGATCCGGTGGACGTAGTACTCGGCAACCTGCGGCACGTCGAGATTCACGACAAGGTCGATATCCTCCACGTCAATCCCCCGTGCTGCGACATCGGTGGCGACAAGTAAGTCGATCTCTCCTTTTCGGAACTGCGCCATCACACGGTCACGCTGGGATTGTTTCAGATCACCGTGAATTTCACTCACACGGTATCCTAACGTTTTAAGCCGTTTTGTCAACTGGTCGACGCGCCGTTTCGTGTTGCAGAATACCAGCACAAGCTTTGGGTCCATCTGGTCCAGAAGCCGGCAGAGGACATCGAATTTGTCCCGGCTGTGCACTTCAAGGTAGCGCTGCTCCACCTCCGGGACGGTCAGTTCCTTATGGGGGATCTCGACGAACTCGGGATTCCTCTGGAACCGTTTTGAGATTGCGAGGATCGGTTTTGGGATAGTTGCTGAGAAGAGGACGGTCTGCCGCTCTTTTGGCGTCGTGCCAAGGATCGTTTCAATATCAGGGAGAAATCCCATGTCCAGCATCTGGTCTGCCTCATCAAGGACGACCAGCTTCACCCGGGACAGCGAAAGTGTGCGACGGCGGAGATGATCGAGTACGCGTCCCGGAGTCCCGACAACGATCTGGACACCGGTTTTTAACGCGCGGAGCTGCCGCTCGATCGGCTGCCCGCCATAGATGGGCAATATGGTCGTATGGCCCATGTGGGTTGAGAGACGGGCGATCTCTTCTGCAGTCTGGATCGCGAGTTCGCGGGTAGGGGAAAGGACGATCACCTGTGTCTGCCGGTCGCGGGGATCAAGCCGTTCGAGCGCAGGGATGCCAAACGCCGCGGTTTTTCCGGTGCCGGTCTTTGCCTGTCCGGTGACATCATTGCCAGCAAGAATGAGAGGTATTGCACTGATCTGGATTGGAGTGGGCTCTTCAAAGCCCATATCTTCGATAGCACGAAGTATTTTTTGGCTGATGTTGAATTGTCTGAATGAAAAAGAGGTTTCCATTCCTTTATTGTTGGTACCCTAAGGTCTTTATAGGTAGTATTGCACAGGTGCGGTGAAATGCACACGTAACGATGACGCCATCAGAATCAATCGTTCACACAATACCTTAATCCTGTCAGCCATCATTTGTCTATACTCTGATAACAAGTATTCAGGCAGCGATCAGATTATCACAGAATAGGAGTGGGTTAACTGTCATTCAGGAAAGATCAAAATAACGGGGAATTCGATGTTGAAACTCAAAACGAAACAGGCACTGAAGTAATCCGTGTACGGTTACCAAAGAAACGGAACCGGGAGATGTTTGCCTCCGCGGATCTGATGATGGGGGCAAATCACATCCGTGTCCGGTGTATCGATGGCATCACCCGCATGGGAAGAATTAAAGGGAAAATCAAGAAACGGGTCTGGATACGGGAAGGAGATACGCTGATTGTGATCCCCTGGAGCTTCCAGGACGAAAAATGTGATATTATTTACCGGTACCTGAAACCACAGGTCGAGTGGTTACGAAGGAACCGGTATCTCTAAAGTCATTTTTTGAATATTTGTGATTCTTACCGAATTTTTTATATATTCCAGCTCAATGTTAATCCACGTCCGAAATCTCCCCCAGCCCCACGTATGGTTATCCATACTCATGCCCTCAATTCCAGAAAGTCAGGAAGGGATGATTACTTCACCTTTAAAAACAATTACTATATCGTGATTCGTTCACAGGTTGACACATGAAAATGAAAGGCATAATCCTCGATACCCAGGTGTTCGTGCCTGATATCACCCAAATCCAGATCCTTAAAGCAGTCGCTGATAAACCCGCCTGTCATATCAGTCATGTTGTACATCAGTTACTACCTGACCATAGTGAGAGCAGTGTACGTTCTGGTGTTCACAAGTTACTTGCGAAGAGGTACCTTGATGGGGGAAGGGCAAACAACGAGATCCTCCTCCGGATCACCTCGGGCGGCCGTATGGCCCTCCAGCGGGAACAACCGGTCTGATCAAATCCAAAAAATCTTCTTATCATCTTTTTTATCATCAGGATACAGGAGGGATCGATGGTTCCGCCCGGATCTCC
>CAZVFG010000091.1:0-2886 GCA_964626125.1 uncultured Methanoregula sp. | reverse complement strand
AAATTTAAAAATTTAAAACCGGGGTTTCCGGTGCTTTGGAAGGCAGTCCTGGCAATAAACAGGTCTTCCCTCGGTCGGCTTAAATGGTACTTCGCAATCTTTACCGCAGTCTGAACAGACTACCTTTGTCATTTCACGGGGACCGAAGTTTCTCGGGCCACCAAAATTTGATCCATACATAATGTTTCTCAAACAGCCTTTTGCTAGAAAACTGTATATTAAAGAGAACGGATGAGGTTAAGAAGCTCTGCATTACTGCAGGAGGAAGTCTTTTGAGTAATTTCCTCGTTCCTACGCGACAGGGTTGTTGCTCATTCCCGTCGCAATCGTTTCTCTTATCTCCTGAACCGCCGCATCATTGAGTGTGATGCGCGAACCACCGGTAAAAAAGATCCTCTACTGGTGTGACGACTGCAATGTCCCGCTCATCGGGAAGGGATGTGCATGCGGCAGGGAGGGAAAAAAGATCCCGCTCCTCCAGCCATACGATGTCCGTCCCGCCCTTGCTGCAGATACTGCACTCATCAAAAACCTCATACACAACCGGTTCGGCAACATCCCGCTCAACAGGATTATGCTGCTCAACAAGACCGGCGGAATCGACCGGGCCGATCTCGTTATCATGAACGGGGAGCGGTTGGGCTGGCTCACCTTCGATCCGGTGGCGCGGAAGTTCAATTTTGATATTGCACCGGAAGCACTGCCGTACCTGGTACCGCATGTGACCCGGGGCATCGTCAATCTGGAAACATCCACTGATATCAGCAGGGATCAGGGAAGGATCGGGGGCAAGCGGTTCCTGCTAAAAACCCCGGTGCCTGACGGAACGGTGATTGTGAAATACCGGAATAAGTATGGCACCGGTATGGTCAGGGAGGGGTATATCAAAGTCAAAGAGATCGTTCCCGTTGAACAAAAAACATCCCCGGACCCGGACTGGAGTGTTGCTGTGCAACAGAACCGGTATCACCTGAAAAATCTTGAACGGAACGCGATACGGACGATCAGGCACCACCTGCATGACCGCCCGACCATCAACGTCTCATTCTCCGGCGGCAAGGACAGCACCGCCGTCCTGCACCTTGCCCGCAAGGCAGGAGTATCAAAGGCATTCTTCATCGACACCGGCATCGAGTTCCCGGAGACCGTGGCGTTTGTCAAAGCCATGGGAGTTGAGATCATCCCGCCGGTCGGGGATTTCTGGCAGGCGGCAGAAAAAGCAGGACCCCCCGGCAAGGATCACCGCTGGTGCTGCAAACTGCTGAAAATGCGACCCCTGAAACTTTATCTTGCAACGATCGGCCCGTGTGTGACCGTGCAGGGCAACCGCTGGTACGAATCGTGGAACCGCGCCGATCTTGAAGAGACAAGCCAGAATCCCGATAACCCGCTCCAGTTAAACATCTCACCCATTCGGAACTGGCGGGCACTGGAGGTCTTCTTATATCTCTGGTGGCAGAAGCTCCCGCAAAATCCGCTCTATGAACGGGGGATCGAGCGCATCGGCTGCTACCTCTGCCCATCCATGCTGGAGAGTGAGTACGAGGAGTTGAAACGTATGCACCCCGAGTTTGCCCGCCGCTGGAGCGACGCACTTGAACGATGGGCAATAAAGAAGGAGTTGCCGGAAGAATACTGTACTTGGGGACTCTGGCGCTGGAAAGCACTCCCGCCAAAGATGAGGGAGCTGTGCCATGATCGGGGAATTGCACTCAACGAGGATTATACCGTGAAGCCTGTTCATGAAAAAAAGATAAAAAGTTTAACGGACACAAAAAAAGGTGAAACGATCGTGATAACCCCGGACGAACGGACCGCAGGTACATTTGATACAGAGAAGATCCGCAGGGATTTCCCCATTCTCACCGATATCATTTATCTTGACAACGCAGCAACGAGCTTCTCGCCGGAACCGGTCGTGCAGGCGGTTGTCGATTTCGAACACCAGTACCGTGCAAACGTAGGAAGAGGGGTGCACCGGTTGACACAAATTGCCTCGCAGCGCTACTGGCATGCTCACGAGAAGGTCGCGCAGTTCATCGGGGGACAGGAAGGCGTGACGGTCTTTACCAAGAACACCACCGAAGCCATCAACATGGTGGCACAGGGGTTGTCGTGGAAACGGGGCGACCATGTTGTTACCACAATTCTCGAACATCATTCGAACCTGCTGCCATGGAGAAACCTTACCAGGCAGGGCGTCCGTGTCGATCTCATTGGCATCAATACGGATTACTCCCTCAATCTTTCTGCATTGGAAAACGCAATCACCGATACAACAAAACTGGTCGCTATCACCCATGCGTCCAATGTACTTGGTGTGATCACCCCGATAGAAAAGATTGCAGAGATCTGCCATGACCACGGTTCCCTCCTCCTTGTGGACGGGGCACAGACGGTCCCGCATATGCCGGTCGATGTCATGAAGCTGAAATGCGATTTTCTGGCATTCTCCGGGCACAAGATGCTCGGGCCGACCGGCACTGGTGTCCTCTGGATGAAAGAGCCGGTCATTGAACCAACGATGCTTGGCGGCGGAATGGTCGAGACCGTAACAAGCAACGGATATACCACTGCGGAAGGCTACCAGAAATACGAGGCGGGAACACCGAACATTTCCGGCGGAATCGGACTTGGGGCAGCAGTTGATTACCTTGCGGAGATCGGAATGGAGAAGATCCGGCAGCATGAAGAGGTGCTCACAGCCCGTTTAACTGAAGGACTCAAAACAATCGACCGGGTCCAAATATATGCCCCTGAACGCAGGGAGTCCCGCATCGGCGTCGTCTCGTTTACTATCGACGGGCTTCACCCGCACGAAATCGCACAGCAGCTCGATGAGAGCGCCGACATCATGGTACGGTCCGGGCACCACTGCTGCCAGCC
>CAZVFG010000090.1:0-5330 GCA_964626125.1 uncultured Methanoregula sp. | reverse complement strand
GGGGGTACCCCCTCATGTGCCCTGAGAGGGGGGAGGGGGTGGCCTGCCGTCGAGAAGACTTTGAGAAAAGGGGGAAAGATGGGGAAAACGAGGGGGGTAAACGAAATTGAGAGGGGGGGGGTGGGGGGGTTCATGGGCATTTTTTCTTTCACCCTGCACACTCAGTTATCTTGATAGGGAAAAATGCATAACTCCCCAATGACACATCCACCACAATCAGATCAGTGCTTTACGATCGGCCATGGGAATTACTCGATCGACCGGTTTATTGATATCTTGCGACACATCGGAATCGATACCATCATCGATGTCAGGAGTACCCCCTACAGCAGGTTCAACCCGCACTTCAACCGGGAAAATCTTGAGAAGTCCCTGAAGAGGAGGGACATCGGTTACCGGTTTATGGGCGACCGGCTCGGCGGCAGGTATACCGATCCCGTCCTGCTCTTCCCTGACGGCACGGTCGATTACCGGAAGGTGCAGGACACGGAACAGTTCAGGGAAGGCATCGGCCGGCTGTTGGCAGTCATCTCCAGCGGGAAAATGATCGCGCTGATGTGTGCGGAGAAGAAGCCGGAGCGGTGCCACCGGTTTGGTTTGATCTCACCGGTTCTTCAGGAGATGGGGATTTCTGTTGTTCATGTCCGGCCTGAAGGGGAGTTGCAGGCCAATGAGGATCTGGAGCGGGAGATGGTCGATTCTTTTTTCGATACTTCGCAGGTGAGTATCTCAGGAGAGCCGGTGGATTTTGTCGGGTTGATGTACGAACGGGTGAACCGGGAAATCGCGTTTAAGAGGGAGGACACAAAGTTCGAGAATTGTTGAAAGAAAAATCTACGGATGTTCGACTCCATTCAATTTCACACTACCCGGCACAGGTTTTATCATAAACTGTTTAAACCTATATACGGATACATTTCACCAGACGTCGAAAAAGCGATAATGAAAACTTATGCAGCAGCGCAATATGATGGATACCAGATCGCGGGCTCTTGAACATCTCATCCTGTTACTTTTAGGTGCCCGGGATCAGAAAATTTCCATCCTCCATCTTGAAAAAGAAGCTTTCTTCATTTGGAATTTTCATCCGGATATTAAAAAATTCATGAGTTTCATATCGCATTACCGCGGACCATACTCAGAAGAAATTCAGCAGGCTATCCGGAATCCTTTCCACCTGATCAATTGCTGGACTTATATTCCGCCAGCCCGGCATGATACGATGAGTGGCGGGTACGTAGAACTCACTCCACAGGGAAGACTCGAGTATCAACGCATCTATGCCGCCAGCTCTGTAAATCCCCAGATGGAATCCATTCTTGCAGCGATGAAGATGGTCAGGGAATTATACGATAAATTGTCACTGGAAGAGCTGCTCCTCCTGATCTATGATACCTATCCCGAATACCAGAAGAAGTCGGACGTGTCTGAAACGATCCGGAAGGCAAAAAAGAAACTGGCGGATGATCTGGTACGGAAAGGATTCATCAGTGAAGCTCGGCATAAAGAGCTCATCATGGACACCTGACATGAGAGATTGTGATCGCTGCCGGTTCAACATTCCCCGGCCAGCAGGATCAATCCAGACGCGATTATGATATTGATGACGACCTCAGGCAGGACCTTAACGCCAATCAGCATATTTGTCAGCGGTGTGCAGAAAGAACTTGCACGAGAGCGGGCAGCAGTCCGTGATTACGTCAAGACCGATCCGTTGCTCAGTCGCTATTTTACCGTATTTCTTTTCGAAGATCTTCCTGCCCTCGATCGCAAACCGGACGAGTTGTACCTGAGTGAAGGAGATGCGTGCCCGATATACCTGGGAATTTATGGTAAAGGGTATGGTTCTGAGAACGAACAGGGCATTTCTCCAACAGAACTTGAGTTTGACAGAGCAACAGAGAAGAGTAAATACCGGTTAATTCTTGTAACGAGCGATGATGACAGCAACCGTCATCCCAGGATGCAGAGTCTTCTTTTACGGGCAACCCCTCATGTTGTGCGAAGACGTTTCGCCAGTATCGATGACCTGAAAAAAGAATTGTTCGCTGCACTGGTCCAGTACCTGTGCGATAAAAAAATTCTTCCCGGCACATCGTTTGATGAATCCCCCTGTTCCGGGGCGACGTTACAAGATATCTCTGACGAAAAAATCGCCTGGTTCATTCCTGTTGCACGAAAAGAAAGAAATTTCCCTCTCGCTGTTGGTACCCCGGCTGAACATGTCCTGAAACATCTCGATCTGCTGGAGGGAGACCAACCGAATACCGCCGCGATCCTCCTCTTCGGAACCAAACCCCAGAAGTTCCTGCCGGCCGCAGAAATAAAATGCATGCACTATCACGGGACGGTTGTTGCAAAGCCGATTCCCTCTCACCAGATATTTACCGGGACGCTTTTTGACCAGGTTGACCAGGCTGCGGATTTTATTCTTTCCAAAATCAATCGGACGGTGCCTCCCCGTGGTACGTCCCCGATCAGCGAAACCCGGTACGAGGTTCCCAAAGAGGTGATCCAGGAAGCTGTTGTCAATGCGGTTGCTCACCGGGATTACACCTCGGATGCAGGTATTCAGGTGAGTGTTTTCTCGGATCGGATCGAAGTCAGGAATCCCGGCAGCCTCCCCCCGGATCTTACGTTCGAAGACCTGAAGGTAAAACATAACTCCCGGCCCCGCAACCACCGGATTGCCCATCCCCTGTACCTGACGCACTATATCGAGAAGATCGGGTACGGGACACTCCAGATGATTGCCGGATGTAGGGAGGCGGGGCTTCCGGAGCCGGAATTTGCCCAGAGCGGCGGGGAATTTGTTGTCACGATCTGGCGTGACTGGCTGACAGATGCGGTTATGGCGGGGCTGGGACTTTCTGAACGCCAGAAGAAGGCCGTCCGGTTTGTGAAGGAGAACGGGAGGATTACCAATACCGAATATCAGAAAGTTGCAGACATCCAGAAACGGGAAGCCAGCCGAGACCTTACCGAACTTATCGAAAAGGGAGTGTTCATCAAGAGAGGCATTCACGGAGTGGGTGTTCACTATGTTCTGGATAAAAGGGTCAGAAAAGGGTCTAAAGGGCCATGATTTCCGGCAATGAGGTAAAAGAAGTGATAGATTGCCCGAAGGTAAAAGAGCCACATAAGAGCCAAAAGAGCCATGCGTCAGTACATTGTTGCCATTCAGATGTGAGGCATGCCGGTTAATTGACTCATATATGTACCATAAACTCGTAGAACCAGGAACAATGACGCTACGCTCTTATGCAATATAGCGGTAACCGGTTCAACCAAACGACTCAGAATGGTAACATCAGATTCAGAATGCATGCCGATAGATCCCGATACAAAAGGGTCAGAAAAGGGTCTAAAGGGTCATGCGCCGGGATTTCCAATCGACAATTCCCTCAGCCGTTTGACTCAGATACGTACCATATGACTCAGCATTGCACCGGAATCACCGCAGAACAAAGGGGCCGGATTGGGGCCTAAGAGGTCACAGGGAATCCGGACAAATGGGACATTAATGGGACATATGAGACAGCGTCTAAGTTCGAAATGAAAAAATCATCAAAGGATTCGGTGAGCCTCTCAATTCCAAGACCGCGATCCCGGAATTCATGCCGCCGCAGTCGTTCTGTTATATTGACGCGGAAAAATGCATGATCCCGTAGTGAGGCACAAACCGCACCAGAACAATGCTTCAGCTATTTTACCGATTCCCACTTTTTGATCAGTTTTTCGCATTCTGCTCTCGGCAGCCAGCGTTTGTTGGCCAGCATCTGCCGCAGAGCACGGGCGGCATCCCATGTTGAAAGGAGATCCTTTTCGATAAGTTCTCCCAGCAACCAGAGCGTGCCGTGGTATTCGATTCGGCTGGCATCGGCTAAATCACGCAGGGGACCGTCATTGGAAAGTATCATCGTATTGTATTTCCGGCTCAGGAAATAAACCGAGACATCTTCAACGGAGAGCCCGATGTGCTCCTGTTTTAAAGTGAAAATTTCCAGAACTTCCGGCTCCTCAAGATCGAGTATTATAAGCCCTAATTGCTTCAGCTGTTTGCCGGAAAATGATTTAGAGATCTCATGTGCAACAATGTCGGAGGTATGAAAATCAAATGGCAGAAGGAACAGGGCATCGATGATATCCCCTGTGATGAAATCGAGGAGGATGTTCGCATCGATGAAACAAGTTCTTCTGTTCTTATTCATTCTTACCACGTTGTCATGGCGTTGCAAGAATCGGCGTATATTCCCCTTTCAGTTCATCGAACCGGGACTGAGATATCTTGTGTTCGCTCAGGGCCCGTAGCAGGAGGAGTTCGAGATGGGTCGGGATTTCTGCATCAATTTGTGGATCCGGCTCTTTCTTATGCCACCCATGTGACCGCATTTCAATCCAATGTCGCTCTGCTGCCGCATCTGAGATGATCTTCAGATCTTTCGCCCGGTAGATCCAGGCTCCCATGCTCATGCCGTACTTGTGCTTGAGCACGATAAGTTCCCGGAAGTCCAGCATCTTTCGTTTCAGCCCGAGCTCCATGATTGCCGTTGGTTTTGGTACAAGGAACGCTCCTGCGAACCGGAATGCAGCCTCCTCCTCATCAATCCCCTCATCAAGATTGAGGATCAGGTGGCCCAGCTCATGGGCGAGGCTTAGCCGTTGCCGATCACCGGGGGATGTCTTGTTGACGATGATGAGTGGGCGCTCTTCATTGTACCCCATAGTAAGGGCATCGAATTTTACCGGCGCTGCGATGACACCGACCTTGATCCCGTGTTGTTCCAGAACATCCATCAGGTTGTCGATGGGATTGAGACCAAGATTCCATTCCCTGCGGACGTTCATCGATACGTCTTCGATCTGATCCAGCGAGGAAACCCGGCAGACTTCCGGATCCGGAAGTGTGAGTGGTTTATCCGAGCCGGTGATTTTTTCAACCGTAAGATATCGCTCCAGCCAGTCAGCGGTCTTTCCAAGGATCTTTGTCTCATCCTTTGCTGACAATGCTTTCCTGCAACGGTATACCGGTTTTGAGAGCCGGGGGGCTAAGGGGCGGAAGAAGAACTCCACCCTGACATCGAGCGCCTCCGACATGGCGATCAGGGCAGTTGAATTCGGAGTGACAGTTCCATTCTCATATTTCGAGATCGCCATTTTGGTAATCCCCAGCTTCCTGCCGAGCGCCTCCTGTGATAATCCGGCATTAATCCTGGCCGATTTGATACGTTCACCTATAGACATAATGCAACGCCACCTCATCTCTCCATTTAGTTTACAAATTTATAAATTTCTACAATTTAAGTAAACCTTTGATTGTATATAAACTG
>CAZVFG010000089.1:0-5358 GCA_964626125.1 uncultured Methanoregula sp. | reverse complement strand
GGCCTGCACAGGGAAGGTAAAACCGTCATCCTCGTGACCCATGATCCGAAGATCGCGGAGTACGCCCACCGGACTATCCACCTGGAAGACGGAAGGATGGTCGCGTCATGAAAGATATCTTCTTTGACCTGTCGGTGCGCAGCGTAAAGCTGAATTTTTTGCGATCGCTCCTGGCATCCATCGGTATCGTGATCGGGGTCGTGGCGATCTCATCCATGGGGATGCTTGGGACCAACATGCAGCTGATGGTAAAAGACCAGCTGACAGCAGGAATTAATACGATCGTCATCACGCCGGACGTGGTGAGGGCAGAGCCGGGGTCATCCCAATCCTCCACGCAGGGTATAACCGAAAGCCAGCTGAAGGAGATCCGGGACGCCGCAGGAGCAAATGACGTCATACCAATTGACAGGACAAGTACCCGGTTCTCGATCGGGTCCAGTGACGGGAGAGGTTCGATCTACGGCCTTGATCCGGGCGATGTTAAGATGATCATGAATGTATCCGAGGGATCAACGATACGCGGTGAGGGCGATGCCATTGTGGGTGCCACGATCGCCAGCAGGTTTGACCTGAAGATTGGGACCCGGATCAAGATCGGGGAGCCCAATATCAGTGTTACCCGACCGGTCGTGCGGGTTGTTGGCATCCTCCCAACGATCGGAATGTCGTCCAGCACTGGCATCAATACGGATAACGCGATCATTGTCTCCGATACATGGTATACCGCACAGTATGGCGGCGGAAACGTCTACGACCAGGTGAATGTAAATTTAAAAGACGTCAGCACGTTGTCCGAGGTTGAGAATGCCATTGACAGGAAGGTCAACCGGAATAAGGATGTCATCCGCATCTCCGATGCCAGTTCCCGGATCACCAGCGTCTCTTCGACCCTGAGCTCCCTCACGACGTTCATCCTTGCGATTGGGAGCATCTCGCTCCTTGTTGCTGCCACGAGCATCTTTAACGTGATGATGATGTCGGTCAGTGAGCGGGTGCAGGAGATCGGCATCCTGCTCTCCATCGGCACGGAGAAGGGCGAGGTGCGCCGCATGTTCCTGTACGAAGCATTCATCCTTGGAATCATCGGTTCAGTGCTGGGCGGGATCGCAAGCCTTGTGATCGGGTATTCGGTGGTAAGTGCGATGATCGGCAGCACCGCCTATTTCTTCCTCCCCGACAGCCTCATCTACGTCCCGGCAGGGATGATGATCGGGATGGTCGTGTGCATCGCATCGGGGCTGTACCCGGCATGGAGTGCATCCAACCTGGACCCGATTGACGCGCTGAGAAGTGAATAAAAAGAAAGAGAGGATTGTACGATCGCTACACTGAGGATGTTTTCATCAGGTCCTGTCCTTTCTTTGCCATGAACGATGTAATCACCGCCGCGATGCCGGCAACGATGCAGAAGCCGCCGGCGACGTACGGGAGCAGGGCGGCAGTCACGAGCGGGTAGCACAGGAGCAAAAGCCCGAAGATCAGGCTGATGACCCCGAGCACCGCGTTGCCAGCGTCCTTGTTTTTGTATGCCGTGAACAGGTGGGCGCACCCGATGAAACACGCAAAGAAACCGATGAAGATCACAAAGAACGAGAGGATAAAGATCGTCGAAAAGATGGGGTAGATCATGATCAGCGCACCGGCGATGATGTTGATGACCGCAAGGAATATCTTGATGCCCATGCCGGTCCGGTCAACCACGAGGCTCGCGAGCGAGAACAGCCCCCCGACCAGCCAGAACGCGCCCATGAATGTGATCAGGATCACGGTCGTGACCTCAGGGGTTCTCAAAAACATAACACCGATGATCAGGGTGAGGATCCCCCAGAGGAGGAGGAGCCACCACGGAAAGAGCCCTGCACTGCACAGGAGCATCTCGCCAGGATTCTGTACTGCTTCTGCCATTTCTGATACCTTCCTTTGAAAGGTTGTATGGCAGGAGGATATTTGTATCCTCCCATCACCCGCAACCTTCAGGCGGATAGGCCTTTGCGCCGTTCCACCCTGACGTATTCGTCCCTGATGACAGCCGAGATTACCGCAGCGACAATACAGAGCAGGGGTATCACCCGGATGATTCCCAGATTCCCGAATCCCTGATCATTGTGATCCTTTTTTCTGTGGACGTGTAAGTTCACCAATCACCTTCTTCTGCCGCAGCACCCGGTGGTACGCGATTGCAAACCGGTGTGCCTCGTTCCGGATCTCCTGCAGGTAACGCAGTGCCATCCCCTTCCTGTCGAGCCGGCGCGGGAGCACCTCCCCGGGCAGGTAGACATCCTCCTCCTGCTTGGCAATCGCAATGACGGGGAGTTTTTGGCCAAGGCTCCTGATCGCGTCGAGCGCTGCAGAGAGCTGCCCCCTGCCGCCGTCGATGATGACCAGATCAGGCAGCCCTGCACCCTCAGCGGCCAGCCGCTGGTACCGGCGCTTCACGATCTCGGTAATGGATGCGAAGTCATCGATCCCCGCAACAGTCCTGATACGGAACCGACGGTAGTTTTTCTTGTCCGGTTTCCCGCTGCGGAACTGCACCATCGACCCGACCATCGACGTGCCGGAGAGATGTGAGATATCGAAGCACTCGATGATCGCCGGTGGGCTGGTGAGACCGAGGGCAGCCCGGAGCTCCTGCACCTTCAGCTCATCCCGGAGGAATGCATGTTCGATATTTTTATTCACCAGCTCGATCAGTCTTTTTTTATCGCCGATTTTCGGGGCGGTCACCTGCACTGCCGAACCCTTTCGTTGTGAAAGGTATTCGCTCAGCGCGGCATCGACCTCGTGCGGGAGTACCAGTTCGGCAGGCGGGGTATGCTCGGCATAATACTGGACAAGGAACTCCTCGAAAAAGTCCCCGTATGCATCGAACGTGTACTCCTGTTTTCCGGACAACAGCCCCTTCTCGACGGAAAATACCATCAGAAAGACCATGCCGCCCGCGACCGTGTATGAGATCACGTCCTGATCAGTCCCCCGCGGGCGTTCGACATGCTGGCGTAGTGAAAGGCGCTCGATCGCAGCGATCTGGTTGCGCAGGGCAAGCGCTTTTTCGAACTCCTGCCTCTGTGAGCTCGCCGCCATCTCGGCTTTCAGCGACCGGATGAGATCGCTTCCTTTCCCTTTCAGCAGGGCGGTTGCACGTTCGACCTGCAGGCGGTACTCCGCTGCGCTGATCGCCCCGATGCACGGGGCGCTGCATGACTTCATATGGTAGCGGAGGCATGCCCTTTTTGGCAGTTTCCTGCATGAACGGATGCAGAAGACCTTTTTGATCACCCGGAGCACCGCATCGCGCTCAGCAGCCGACACGAATGGACCGAAGAATGTCCCGTCCCCTTTCGCCCTCCGTGCAATCCCGATCCGCGGGAACTCATCGCGGGAGAGCTCGATGTATGCGAACCGTTTTGCGTCTTTTAAATCGATGTTGTAGCGGGGCTGGTGCTTTTTGATGAGGTTATTCTCAAGAAGGAGCGCCTCCACCTCGCTCGTCGTCACAACGAAATCAATGGACGCGATGCGGGCGATCAGGCTGCTGGTTTTGGTATCGTGATCGGTCTTCTGGAAGTAGCTTCCCACCCGCTTTCTGATATCCTTTGCCTTCCCCACGTAGATGATCGAACCGGTCTCGTCGGAGAAGAGGTAGCAGCCGGGAGCTTGGGGGAGGGAGGCAGGGGGGATCATGCACGCTGCAGTATCGGCCTGAGGAATTGCCCTGTATAGCTCTTCGGGTTCTCTGCCACCAATTCCGGTGTCCCGGTCGCAACGATCTCCCCGCCTTCATCCCCGCCTTCAGGACCGATGTCGATGATATGGTCGGCGGACTTGATCACGTCGAGGTTATGCTCGATCACGACCACGGTGTTCCCCTTTGCAACAAGGTCGTCGAGCACCTTGATCAGCTTTCTGGTATCATCGAAATGGAGTCCCGTTGTGGGTTCGTCGAGGAGATAGAGCGTCTTTCCCGTGGCTCGCTTGGCTAGCTCCCGTGTCAGCTTGATCCGCTGCGCCTCCCCGCCAGAGAGCGTAGTAGCGCTCTGGCCGAGCCTGATGTAGTCGAGCCCGACCCGCGTGAGCATCTCGAGCTTGCCCCGTATCGCGGGGATGTTCTCAAAGAGCGCAAGTGCCTCCTCCACGCTCATGGCCAGCACGTCAGCAATTGATTTGCCCTTGTACTTCACCTCGAGCGTTTCGCGGTTGTAGCGCCTGCCCTTGCACTCCTCGCACTCGATATAGACGTCGGGCAAAAAGTTCATCTCGATCCGGATCAGCCCGTCCCCCTCGCACGCCTCGCACCGCCCGCCCCGCAGGTTGAACGAGAACCTGCCGGGTTTATAGCCACGCATCTTTGCTTCTTTGGTCTCTGCAAAGACTGCACGGATCTCATCAAAGACCTTGGTATACGTCGCAGGATTGGATCGCGGGGTCCTCCCGATCGGTGACTGGTCGATGACGATCACCTTGTCGATCGCAGAGCCGAACAGGATTGTATCATGGGCACCGACAGGTTCACGGGACTCGTGGAGGAGGCGCATCATGCCTTTATACAGCGTCTCGTAGATGAGCGTCGATTTCCCGCTCCCCGAAACACCGGTGACAACCGTGAGGAGACCGATCGGGATCCCCGCATCGATGTTTTTTAAGTTGTTCTCCCGGCAGCCTTTCACCGTCAGGTACCGTTCCGCCTTCCGGCGTTGTTGCGGGACTTCGATCCGTTTTACACCGGCAAGGTATTGGCCGGTGAGGGAGTGCATGCACGCCTGGATCTGCTGCGGTGTGCCTTCCATGACGATCGCCCCGCCATGGAGCCCTGCACCAGGCCCCATATCGATCACGTGGTCGGCAGAACGGATGGTGTCCTCGTCATGCTCTACGACGATCAGGGTGTTCCCAAGGTCTCGCAGCGTGCGGAGCGTGCCGATCAGTTTCCGGTTGTCCCGCTGGTGGAGCCCGATCGAGGGCTCGTCCAGGACGTAAAGGACGCCCATCAGGTTCGAGCCGATCTGGGTCGCAAGCCGGATCCGTTGTGCCTCCCCGCCGGAGAGTGTGCCGGCATTGCGCGAGAGCGTCAGGTACCCCAGCCCGACCTTGTCTAAAAAATCCAGCCTGCTTTTGATCTCTTTTACGATCTGCCGTGCGATCTCTGATTCCTTATCAGTAAGATTAAGGTGCTCGAAGAATGCGATACAACCGCTGACCGAAACGTCGGTGACATCGATGATCGATCTCCCTCCGATCCGTACCGCGAGCACCTTTTTTTTCAGCCGCTTTCCTTTGCAGGTCGGGCAGTCAAACACCCTCATGTACCTCTCGAGCTCGCGCTTCCGGTACTCGGACTGGGTCTGGGCATAGAGC
>CAZVFG010000088.1:4399-5457 GCA_964626125.1 uncultured Methanoregula sp. | reverse complement strand
CGTCTTCGATGCTCCTTGTGCATGCCGAGACACTGGAGAACCCGTACGTCGCGCCGCGCCCGTTCCGGGTGAACGCCGGGGCTGTCCATGCCTACATCATGCTCCCGGACGGGAAGACTGCCTACCTCTCCGATCTTGCGATCGGGGGCACGGTGCTCATTTCTGATGTGAAAGGAAAAGCCCATACTGCGATTGTGGGCCGGACCAAGATCGAGCGCCGCCCGCTCCTGCTCGTGGAGGCGGAGGCTGAAGGCACAAAGACAAGCCTGATCCTGCAGAACGCCGAGACGATCCGGCTCGTGAAGGAAGACGGGAGCGCCGTATCGGTCGTACACCTCAAAAAAGGCGACCGGGTGATGGGCTGTACGCTCGAAGGAGGCAGGCATTTTGGCATCGCGGTCAAAGAGACGATCATCGAGAAGTGAGCGCGTGAAGAAGGCAGGCATCATCGGCGGCACCGGGAAGATGGGCCGGCTCTTTGCCGGCGTCTTCCAGCGGGCGGGTTATGAGGTCATGGTCTCGGGGAGATCAACGAAGATCACGAGCCGTGATATCGCAGAAGCGTGCGACCTTGTGATGGTCTCCGTCCCCATCCGCGACACCGTGCGGGTCATCGAAGAGATCGCGCCGCTGCTGCAGAAAGGCCAGCTCCTCTGCGACCTCACGTCACTAAAAGCCGGACCGGTGAAAGCGATGCTGAAATCGAAGGCAGAGGTGATCGGCCTCCACCCGATGTTCGGGCCGACCGTCTCATCGTTAAAACAGCAGATCATCATCGCCTGCCCGGCGCGTGCGGCCCCGGCAACCACAAAAGCCCTGCTCGATGTGTTCCGGAACGAGGGCGCCGTCTGCACCATCACGGATCCGCAGGAGCACGACCGTGCGATGGCGGTGGTGCAGGGGCTTACCCATTTTGTCACGCTCTGCATGGCGGAGTCGATCCGGCGGCTCAAAATCGACATCGAAAAGACCAGGTCTTTGACAAGCCCGGTCTACCAGATCGAACTTGGTCTGGTAGGGCGGCTGCTCTCGCAGGATCCCGACCTTTATGGCAGCAT
>CAZVFG010000088.1:0-4299 GCA_964626125.1 uncultured Methanoregula sp. | reverse complement strand
AAATATCCGGCTCATGCCCACGATCCACGGTGTCTTTGCTGCGGTCGGTCGGGGGGAGGGGGACGGGATCGTCCCGATCGAGAACTCGGAGGCAGGAGGAGTCGGTGCAACGCTCGACGGATTCCAGCAGCACCCGGTCTTTATCACGGCCGATATGTACATGCCCGTTCACCACCATCTCGCAGGATATGCGCCGCTTCAAAAACTGACAAAAATCTATGTCCATCCCCAGACACACGAGCAGTGCAGCGACCGTCTGGAACAGTGGGGAATTCCGGTCATCCATACGGGCAGTAATGCGGCAAGCGCTGTCGACGTGCAGAATGACCGAACCGCAGGAGCGATCGTCTCTTCGTTTGCTGTCTCCGTGTACCACATACCAGTCATTCTTCCGCATGTTGAGAACAATTCCGAGAATATTACCCGGTTTGTCAGGATATCTGCCAGTCCGGAAACAAAAGAAAAACCCGAAAAATGCAGTATCATCATCGACCCGAGTGCCGACCGCGCGGGGCTTCTCCATGACCTGCTGGCGGTATTTGCAGTCAAGAAAATCAATCTGACAAGGATTGAATCCCGCCCTTCAAAACGGGGGATGGGAAATTATGTCTTTTTCCTTGATTACCTCGCCTCCGAAGGATATCGTGATGCGATCATTTACTTAAAGACCATGACGAATGTAAAGGAGATTGGATGTTATAAAAAAATCGAGGTACCGCCGTGATCAAATCACTATCCCGGGCTGGTGGCGTTGAAAGCCGATTTTCTGCCCCGCCGTCGAAAAGTTACACGCACCGGGCGATGATCACGGCAGCACTGGCAAAGGGTATGTCCACCCTGCACAACCCGCTCATCGCAGATGATACCCTCCATACCAGAAATGCACTGGAGTCGCTCGGGGTCAGGATGTATGACGGGCAGGATCTCGTGCAGATAGGGGGGGTGGACGGGCAGTTCACGTGCGGGCATGAAAAAATCCTCGATCTGGGTAACTCCGGAACGAGCTTTCGCCTGCTTACCACACTTGCCCTCCTGTGCGACCAGCCGCTCGTCCTGACCGGGAGCAGCCGCATGCAGGAGCGTCCGATCGGCCCGCTGGCCGATGCGCTCAGTTCTCTGGGGGGAACGGTCGAATACCTGCAAAAGACCGGATACCCTCCGATCCGGGTGCGGGGATCTCTTGAAGGGGGAAAAACGACGATCGACGGGACTGTGAGCAGCCAGTTCGTTTCGTCGGTACTCATTGCATCCCCCTATGCACAGCACCCCGTGGAACTCGGGATCCCAGCTTCACCGGTCTCCCGCTCATATATTGATGTTACGGTCGCGGTCATGCAGGCGTTCGGTGCAAGGGTGAGGATGGATGACCACCGGTGGTTCCAGGTCAGCAACCAGCACCGGTACCAGGCACGGGGCTATGATATCGAAGGCGATTTTTCATCGGCATCCTACTTTTTTGCGATCGCTGCGGTCTGTGGCGGGCGGGTGGTGGTTGAAAATCTTAATCCCCGGTCGGTGCAGGGAGACCGCCGGTTCCTCAGGATCCTCCGGCTCATGGGGTGCACCGTACATGAAGGGGCAGATACCATTACCGTCGAACGGACCGGCGACCTGCAGGGAATTGACTGTGACATGTCCTCGCTCCCCGATACCGTCCAGACGCTCTGCATGGTCGCAGCGGTGGCATCAACACCAACGACCATCCGTGGCATCAGTCATTTAAAGTTCAAGGAAAGTGACCGTATCCTGAGTACCGCGCAAAGGCTGAACCAGCTCGGCGGGGATGTTAAGGTAGGGCCGGATTCCATCATGGTTTTCCCGCGATTGCTTCACGGCGGCACGATTGACCCGGCAGATGACCACCGCACCGCGATGAGCTTTTCGGTGCTCGGGCTTGGCATCGGGGGAGTTACCATCGAACATGCCGAATGTGTCAACAAATCATTCCCCGGTTTCTGGGACGCACTCGCAGGAGCGGGACTATGAAGCGGATTGTCCTGTGCGGTTTTAGGGGGACCGGTAAGACGGAGATCGGGAAGGTCGTGTCGGATCGGCTGCACCTCAGGTTCATTGATACCGATACCCTGATCGAATACCAGACCGGGCGCTCCATACCATCTATCTTCCATGAGGACGGGGAGGACCGGTTCCGGGCGGTGGAACGCGACGTGATCGCGACGCTTCCGGGAAAAGACGTTGTCGTCAGCAGCGGCGGCGGTGCTGTGATCGATCCTTCGAATATAGAACACCTGCGCAAGGATAGCGTGATGGTGCTTCTTGTTGCAGATATTGATACCATTGAACAACGCCTAGCGAAAAAACCACGCCCGCCGCTCACCGGTCTCCCGCTGCGTGAGGAGATTGCAGAGCTGATGGAACGGCGCCGGCAGTTCTACTATGCAGCCGCAGATTTCTGCATTGATACCAGTGAGACCACGGCGGCGGAGGCGGCTGAGAAGTTAATACACCTCCTTTTGGATGGCACAACCACGATACAACAGCGGGAGACCGGGCTGGCGTTCTTTAAAACAGGGCGTATCCCGGCACCGGAATTACAGACGCTCGAAAACTTGCTCACGGCACCGGCGCGGGATCCGTTGACCCGGCTCATGGGAGTAGCCGGCTATCCCTGCGCCCATAGTAAAAGTCCCGCCCTTTTCAACAGTCTCTTTACCCGTTACTCTCTTTCCTATCATTATACCTGGTTCGAAGACCCCGAGATCGACGAGATCATGAGGATCGCCCGCTCGCTCGATGTCAAAGGGCTCTCCGTCACTATCCCGTTCAAACAGGATGTGATGGGGTTCCTTGACGAGGTGGACGAACATGCGGCCCGGCAGATCGGCGCGGTCAACACGGTGGTCTTTGCCTGTGGATCGGCGATCGGGTACAACACGGACTGGATTGGTGTGCGAAAACCGCTGGTCCCGTTGAAAGGCGCAACCGCCGTCCTGCTGGGTGCCGGGGGAGCGGCAGCCGGGGCGGCATACGCCCTCACCGACCTTGACATGAACGTGACCATCCTCAACAGGACGCCCGGGAAAGCGAAAGTGCTTGCGGAGCGGTTCGGTTGTGGCTGGGGTGCATGGGAAGATTTCGATTCCATCAAACCCGACCTTGTTGTCAATGCCACGCCGCTTGGCATGCATCCCGATGACCACAGCCCGCTCTCCGATGACCAGCTGAACAAGGAAATGACCGTCTTTGACCTCGTCTATACTCCCCCGGAGACCCCGCTCATCGAGCAGGCGCGCCGGATTGGCTGCACAACGATTACCGGTACCGAAATGTTTGTCGAGCAGGCACGCGAGCAGCTCTACCTCTTCTTTGGGATTGATGTACCCGCGGAAAAAATGAAGGAGCTGGTACCATGAACACATTTGGCAAAAATTTTAAAATCACGACGTTTGGCGAGAGCCATGGAAGGGCACTCGGGGTGGTCATTGATGGCTGTCCTGCGCGGTTCGAACTTTCGGAAGCTGACATTCAGCCGCTCCTTGACCGGCGCAGACCGGGCAAGAGCACCCTTGAATCCGCGCGGCAGGAACACGACCGGATCGAGATCCTTTCGGGTCTCTTTGAGGGAATAACGACCGGCGCACCGGTTGCGATGATCGTGCAGAACGAGGATATCAAACCGGAGGACTACGACATACTTCGCGGCATCTTCCGTCCCGGGCATGCAGATATCACCTATTTCCAGAAGTACCGCATCCGGGACCACCGGGGCGGTGGCAGGAGCTCCGGGCGTGAGACGGTGGCACGGGTCGCAGCGGGTGCGGTCGCGATGAAATTCCTTGCCGGGCAGGGGATCAGAATAAACGGGCGGATCGTGGAGGTGCATGGCAGGACACATCCGGACGAGATCAAAAACGAGATCCGGACAGCGCAGGCTGCCGGCGATTCAGTCGGGGGGATCGTCGAAGTCACAGCAACCGGCTGCCCTGCCGGACTCGGGGATCCGGTCTTTGGAAAGATGGATGCGCTTATCGCTGGTGCGATGATGGGTATCGGGGCCGTAAAAGGGGTTGAGATCGGCGATGGGTTCGCTGCTGCCCGCATGTCCGGGAGTGAGAACAACGATGGGATCACTTCCAGAGGATTTGCCAGTAACCATGCGGGGGGTATACTCGGCGGGATCTCAACCGGGCAGGAGATTGTCGTGCGCATGGCGGTAAAACCCACGCCATCCATAGAGAAGATCCAGCAGACCCGTGATATCAACGGAAACGAGATTTCCATCTCGGTCAAAGGCCGGCATGATCCCTGCATCGTCCCGCGGATTCTGCCGGTGGCAGA
>CAZVFG010000087.1:0-5800 GCA_964626125.1 uncultured Methanoregula sp. | reverse complement strand
TACCCTGTAGACAGTGAATATGTCGCCGCGGTTGTCATGCTCGCGACGGTCGGTAACGCACCGCGTATCAAGGAGCTTCTCGATATCGCCAAAGAGACAAAGGAAGATGTTATAAAGTCAAAAGAGAAAAAATCGACTATGTTTGATGAGGGCATCGAACCGCTATTTGAGTGAGGGTTATGATGAAGAGAATGTTGATCTGGACTGTTCTATTTATTATTCTTTTTACCATTGTTCAAGGAGTATCTGCATATACTGTATCTCAGGTATCAGTAAATCCTTCGGGTGATCTGGCTCCAGGAACACCGGTCACGGTATCCTTTACCATCCAATTCGCCAGCACCGGCGGAGATACATTCCCAACTGAAAGTACGCTCGATCTCTATACCGATCTTGATAACCCGAAATGGTCGGCAGTTCTTGCACTCAATAATATTGATAATCCTCAACCCCTGGATAATAAAAAAAATGTCTATCTGACGGGTTGGGTCCTGTCATATCCATCATCAGATGTTGAAGAAAATTTACGAATAACACTGGAGGGTGTCGCACCAACGGTGACATCCACAACCAATAAAACAATTATCCGAATTCAGGAACTCGACAGCAGAAATAATGTCGTCAGTGGTTCGGTGGTGACCGTGAGCCGCCAGATTGTCAATACCGCCGAAGTGACGAGCCTGATTGCGACCCGGGAATCGGAACTCCAGATCTTCAGGACGCACATTGATGAAAGTACAGTTCTTGATATCGACACCGCAGCAGCCGAGGAAAAATACAGTGCTGCCCGATCGGCGATCAATGATGCAAAATCAAGGCCCTCATCTGAATATTCGGCGGCTCAAACCAGCCTGACAAATGCACAAAATCTGATCACCTCCGGTGAGACCCTTCTTGATAAAGCCTCTTCAGAAAAGGCGGTAATTGATGCGCAAACACCCATCAATAATGTTGATCAGCTTATCAACTACATCAAACCGAATGCGACCAGCGGTGACTATAAATCAAAGCTCTCCGAGATCACAACAAAGCGTGAAATCGCGGCGGGTTTCGTTTCCACTGCCAATGACGAGATCTTTGCCGGTAACTATGAACGTGCCCGTGCAAAGGCACAGGAAGCTTATGCCAAGGGGAATGAGTCGTACAATGATGCCCTTGATTTGAAGAAGCAGATGAGTGAGGGATTTAACCCGTTTGGATGGATCGGGAGACTGTTTGGTTCAGGGACGCTGTTCCTCATTGTCGGTATTGTTGCCGTTGTACTGATTGTTGTGGGTGTGATCATTTACCGGAAGCGGTCCCGCTGGGACGAACTTGGTTGATAAATTCTCAGTCATTTTTTGATATAAAAAAGATCATTCCAGAATTAAACGTAAAATTTTTATAGGATTTTTTTAATTGGGGTGGTTCGGAAATACCCGGGGCATAGTCATGTTCGTGTCACCGGAATGATCGATTATAATCTAGGATCAGTCCCGCTGAAACATATGGTTTTAAAACCGGGATTGTTTAGATGTGCATGCCGTCTCAAATGAAACATCGTTCAGGCACTGTTCTTTCTCGTGAAAACATCGATATTGATGCTGCCCATTTTGCCGTCGCGATGGATATAATAATCGAATAACCGGTCCTGGTTATCATAAAACGAGAACCAGTAACTGAGCTTGTATGTTGTTTTATCATAAGCTTCCAAAGAGTCATAACTCTCAGCATCATGAAGGATGAGCACGTCCGGATGTGAGCCGGTCAGAGTTGATTCGTCTGCTTTGTCCCCGTACATGGTGATCTTCCCCCAGCGGTTACCGCGGTAATACCACGGCAGAGGCCAATAATTTTTCGATGCAAGGACAACCCTTTCGGAATGATCGATAATATCCATCACATTGCGCATGTCTTCGGAGTTCTGGACCTGTACGATAGGTTCGTTGATATCAACCGGTACAAACGCAACATGCCATGTCATCGCCACCAGAAAGAGAGTCCCGATCAGGGCAAACGCAACCTTCTGCCAGTTCAGTTTGTACACCGCGACAAAGGTCATCGGCAGCAGCTGGTGGATGAGGAGCCACGGCACCTTTTCCCCTACATAGGCATAAAATGCCATCGATAACAGCATCCACCAGATGCAGAACCGGAAGAATTCTTCAGACTTTTGGTAGCCTTTACTTTTAACTCTTAATTGTTGGATCGCTACCTTGACAAGTTCGGGAGTTGAAAGCGCAAATGTCCGCTGAACCAACAAATTTTTCACTCGTTTCAATGTTAATGTCAGCGAAGAACCCGATATCAGGAACTGCAGCGTCCCGATGATCGCAAGTATGAAGATCGGTATCTCGTAGAGTAGAAGCAGGGGGATATAGAAAAACCACGGCCCACCAAGGCGCTGCTGGTTGTGCATCGCCGTCCAGTGTTCGATCGCCTTGTACCAGCCCGCGGTATTCAGCCTGAACTCCTCGCCAACAAGAGTACTAGGATTCGATCCGAATCCGGAGTACAGGACACTCATGATGGCAGTGAGCAGGAAAACACCGATAAGCAGGTCGGTCTTCCAGCCCGGAGGCAAGGTGAAGCGTTTCCGCCAGATGGCATAGATGAAAAATACTGCAAAGATTAAAAGGATAACCGGCATCTCTTCTTTACAGCACAGGCCGCCCGCAGCTGCGATCGATGCAACAACTGCAAACCTTGTGTGCCCGCGTTCGAGGTAATAGAGCAGGGCGACAAGGAAAAGGAGCGTGAAAAAGAGCATGAAGATATCATGGCGCAGGAAACGGGAGAAATACACCATGTCCGGTGACACCGCAAGAAATAATGCGGCAATAAGGGTCTGTTTTTTATCGAGGTAGCCAAGCCGGTAAATATAGAACACCAGGGGTATGAGCAGTAACCCAAAAAGGGAAGGCAGCAGCCGTGCCACGAGATCGGAATCCCTGAATAAGGCAAACATTCCCGCGGTCACATAGTACAGGAACGGCCCGTGGTAGCTCGGGTCGTACATCCACACGCCTTTCGTCAGCAGTTCATAGGAGAACCATGCATGGATCGCTTCATCGTGGTGAAGAAGTTTAAGATCGAGAAAATAAAACCGGACAAAAATTCCAATCAGGAAAATTAACAGAAACGTTCGCTTGAAAGAAAATATTTTATTGATTTGTTCCGAAAAACCAGCGGCCGGCACACGCCGCACCTTCAGCTTTCCAAAACGATCTCAATGCCGATATCCTTTGGCACCTGAATACGCATCAACTGGCGCAGTGCACGTTCATCAGCATCAATATCGATCAAACGTTTATGAACTCGCATCTGCCAGCGATCCCATGTCGCTGTACCCTCCCCATCGGGACTTTTTCTTATCGGTACAATCAACCGTTTTGTCGGAAGTGGTATCGGACCAGCCAGATTCACGCCTGTGCGCTCTGCTATCTCCCGGATTCTGTCACAGACCATTTCCACTTTGTTAAAATCGGTTCCTGTCAGGCGGATTCTGGCTTTTTGCATCGGTCATCACCAAAAATTATCTCATTTGTTTTTTGTTGATGGCGATACACATACCGGCAGCAATTGTTGAACCCATATCACGGATGGCGAATCTGCCGAGCTGCGGTAGTTCCTTCACGTTCTCAATAACCATCGGCTTGCTCGGTTTGACCTGGACGATCGCTGCATCGCCGGTCTTGAGGAACGTCGGGTTCTCTTCCTTGGTCTGCCCGGTTTTTGGATCAAGCTTCTTCTTCAGCTCGACAAACGTGCAGGCAGTCTGCGTGGTGTGGCAGTGGAAAACCGGTGTATAACCGACCGTGATTGCACTTGGGTGCTGGAGCACGACAATCTGCGCAGTGAACTCGTCAGCAACAGTTGGCGGAGCTTCAACCGGCCCGCAGACATCCCCGCGGCGGATGTCCCCCTTCCCGATACCGCGGACGTTGAACCCGATATTGTCACCGGGGACCGCCTGCGGGATCTCTTCGTGGTGCATCTCGATGGACTTGATCTCCCCGTCCTTGTTTGCCGGCATGAATGCGACCTTCATGCCCTTTTTCATGACGCCGGTCTCTACACGTCCGACTGGCACAGTGCCGATCCCGCTGATGCTGTACACGTCCTGGATCGGGACACGGAGCGGCTTGTCGGTCGGTTTGTCGGGTTCCTTGAAGGTGTCAAGTGCGGGAATAATTGCCGGGCCTTTATACCATGGCGTCTCGGGACCTACCGACTTCATGTTCACACCCATCAGGGCACTCATCGGGATGAAATGAATCTCCTCAGGCTTGTAGCCGACCATCTTGATGAGGTCGGAGAGGTCCTTTTTCACTTCATTGAAGCGCTTTTCATCAAATTTAACTGCATCCATTTTGTTGATGGCGATGATAAGCTGGGTGATCCCCAATGTCCGTGCAAGGAAGACATGCTCCTTTGTCTGTTCCATGACCCCGTCAGGGGCGGCGACGACAAGGATCGCCGCGTCGGCCTGCGACGCACCGGTGATCATGTTTTTTACAAAGTCCCTGTGCCCCGGGCAATCGACGACCGTGAAGTAGTACTTCGGCGTATCGAACCGCTTGTGAGCGATATCAATCGTAATACCTCTCTCACGCTCTTCTTTTAAGTTGTCCATAACCCATGCAAATTCAAAGGTCGCCTTACCCTTCGATTCGGCTTCCTTACGGTAGCCTTCGATGATGTGTGCCGGTACTGCGCCGGTCTCAAACATCATCCTCCCGACAAGAGTTGATTTACCGTGGTCGATGTGTCCGATAATCGCAAGATTCAAGTGGGGCTTTGCTGATGCCATTATTGTTCCTCCAATAAATGCCAAAACTGACCGATTACAGTCAGTTTATGCGAGTATTACATATAGGAAACCCATCTATATAAAGCATTTTGAGTACTCCAAATCCCGATACTCGGGGCGTTTGACCGCACCGAAACTCCCATATTACATGCTATGCAACAATTCTCGTACGATGAAGACACTTGAATTCCATCGGGATGCAAAGAAAGATCGAGTCACGGTTGCATGCGCGGACGGCGAAGTTTCGGTATACAGTCATTGTGCCTACTGTAAACACTGCAAAGGGATATGGGTGGGAAAACGGATGACGCAGACGCCGCAAGCGCAGGCATTCTCAGACATACGCAGGGGCACGGTTCCCGATGAGAACCTTATGAATGCCGCAATGATGTTCAACACGCTTATCAGGGATGGTTCCGCAATCGAGTGCGACGACGATGCAAACGAGGGGTACCATTCACGGTATTAATTCAAGGGTAAACTACTATTTCAACACACGAATCACCACAACATTTTCGACGTATTCAATAGCGAAATGCTGTTCCTGAAAACGTAAAGAAAAAAGTGATGGCAGATATGGAGCAAATTTCACACTTGAATGTCAACTCCCTGTCCATATATCGCAAACGGGGGATGCTGCCATCGCCAAAGGCATGGCAGGCTCGAGAAAATACTACGGCATTTTCGAGCTGCCACAGCGGCGGGGGCGAAGGCGTAGCCGAAGAGTCAGAACGATTCTTTCAGAATCGTTTCTCCAGCCTGCTCATAAGGGCAGTCTCCCCCGAGAGCGACTGAGACTTACTGATTCGATCAAAGATCCAAGAAAATTTAAGTGCAAAGTTGGCACTTTACCCAATTCAAAAAAAGGTTATTCTGGATTTTTAAGGAAACCTTTTGAAATCTCCTTTTTAAACGTTTCAAACTGCAAGTCATCCATCTGGTCGGAGAGGAGTCGCCCGCTCCACGCCCGGCGGTAAATCCAGTTTACGATCTTCTCAATGACCGATA
>CAZVFG010000086.1:0-5831 GCA_964626125.1 uncultured Methanoregula sp. | reverse complement strand
TGGGAGAAATGGCACGCACGGAAACGCCGAGGACCCGCTGCCGGTACTTGAAAGTCGCCCCCTTCGAAAACTGGGGGGATGCCCGCTGTACGCCCGGCATGCCGTTGATCAGGTCGAGCGTGGCATCAAGGTCGTTGATGTACTGCTCGCCCGATTTGGGGCTGACGAGGACATTTGAGGTCTCATAGTCCACCAGCTGTTTTGTGATGCCCTGCCCAATCCCGCTGAACATGGAGGGGAGGAAGATCATGTTGGTGAAGCACATCCCGATGATCAGGACGGTTAAGATCGTGCTTGAGCGGCTTCCCCGCTGGAGCGAACGCAGCGCCAGCAGGAACGCGACCTTCAGTTCTTTTTGTCCCATGGGAACTTTCCATCGCCACTGATCCTGGGCAGGTACCAGTACCGGTAGGCAACAAACCCGAGGATGCCGAGGATGACAATGACAAGGATGATCGTGCCGGATGCGTCAGTTGCAGTGACCCGCAGGTTCATGTCCCGGGTCATCGTATGGGTGCCCATGTCATCCGTGTAGGTGATGGTGAGCGTGTAGGGATGGCTGCCGGGTTTTGTTCCTTCAAGCAGGAAGACGGCAGGGGCATCATTCCCGGGCTTGATCTTCCCGATAAAGGCTTCCTTTGTCCCTTCCGCCGGCAGGTCAATTGTTGCCGAGACCTGCTCGGCATCGCCGCTGCCCGTATTCTCGATCCGGATCGTCAGGTCAAACGGGGTCTTTTCCACCAGCCGGGGGGGATTGGTATCAACGGATACGAACCCCAGTTCAGCCCTGCCTTTCACGGGAATTTCGATGATTTCACGCTGCTGCTTTGCCGTCCCGTCCGGGAGCTGGTAATCGAAGGTGAGGAAGACCTTCTGCAGGCCGGTGGGGGCCTTCTTGTCGGTCACGAAGTCAACCGTGACGTCACGTGATGATCCTCCGTCAAGCTCATCGATCACGAGCGTGCTCGACCCTTTGACACCGATCGAGCTGGTGCTGGTGTTGACCGACAGGATGACCTGGTTTGCCCGAAGCGTTCCGGCATTTTCCAGGGTTAACCGGACCGGGAAACTGTCGCCGGGGTTCACCGTGTCAGGCAGGGATTTTGTAACGACAATGGCAGGCGCCCGCAGCACCTGGTTTTTTGCATTGACATTGACCGGCACCGGGTACCGGACATTCTTGCCGCCGTATATATCGACCCAGACCTCCGGGAAATAAATTCCCTCCTGTACCGGTGCCTGGATGGCGAACGTGACCGTTGCCGACTGCCCGGGGCCAAGCGACCCGAACCGCTGGTAGGGATCTGAGATCACCGTGATCCCGTTGCCCTCAAGGCCAATTGCGTCGATCTGCGTGGGAATGTCAACGCTCCTGACGGTCGTGAATGATCCACCAACGATCCCGGACGACTCCTGGAGCGTGGCGGTGGAAGCGGTATTCCTGATGACAACGGCAACCGTGCCGTGGTCACCGGGCGCAAGAACCTGGGGGGTGATCGTATAACTCTCGATAAACACGGTCGGCTGATCGGTCTCTGCGCTTGCCGGGGGGATCGCAACCATGAGCACGATGCAGCATACAGCCACCACCAACCAGATAGCGAGTGCGCCGATCCGCTGACTTTTTCTGTTCTTCCGATTGATCATAGATTTCCTCATCTTCCGGGCTGTTCTCATTAGGTTAGTAACCAAAGGTAATTAAACTTACTCTGGGTAATTTTAATTACTTCCAGTAACAATAATGATGGACAGGTTACCATGCCAAAGATGTATCCCGGATACCGGGACGAGGTCAGGAAGAAGATCGTGGCAGAAGCCTCATCGCTGTTCATGGAAAAGGGCTATTCCGCCACGACCATGGACGATATTGCAGCACGCCTCGGGGTCACCAAGGCCGCGATCTACCAGTACTACAAGAGCAAGGTCGACCTCTTTGCAGCGGTTGCCGAGTACCAGCGGCAGGAACTCGCCGGGATCCTCGAACGCTCATTTGAAGGCCGCGAGCTGATGCAGGGTGCCTCCGTGCTCTTTGACTCCCTGCTGGATTATATTAACTGGTCCATGGAGATGTACACCGATGTTATGGCGGTTGCCGTGCATAACGAGACCATCCGTACCATCCTCCGCGAGGACCGGTACGGCGACCTTGACGTGATCGAGCGGTTCATTGAAGGGCAGAAGACAAAGGGGCTGATCCACTCATCGATCGATTCCCGGATCCTCGCCGTTGCCTGCGACGCACTCATCTACGGGCTGATGTTTGACGTGATGATCGGCATGGACCCGGCCGAGGCAAAGAAGGTCTGGCTGGACGCGGTCGATGACCTGCTCCGGGTCCATGACCAGCCGTGATGAGAAGGCCTGGTGAGAAAATGCACCGGGTGTTCGGCAGAAAATATCCCAAAGAATATTCCTGCAAACCCCCGGATGCCGTTTTTTTGGCCGGTGATCTCCATCAGCAATATGCAGGCTGAGTTCCGGTTCAGTCACAGGCTGACGCCCTCACCTTGTCCAGCCACTCGTTGAACTCCCGGTAAAACCTCGCCGTCGCTTCGACCTCCTCAGCGGTACGCACCGAAGTTCTGTCCCGGTAATACCGTGCCCGGTCCTCCGCCTCCCAGTGGTCCTTCTCGCCATCAACCGGACAGAATTCTGACCCGCCATCATCCCGGAGCGGCTCGTTGTCCAGGGTGCGGCAGTATGCGGTCCGCACCGCTGCCCGCAGCGGCCTGACAGCGCACCGCATCTCAGAGAAGCCGTCCCAGTGCCCGTTGACCGGGAACCCGGCGTGTTGTAACGGGGGGTCCCACGTCGCGTCGACGAGCACCCAGCGGCACCCGATCTGCACCCGGCAGGCGAGATGGTAGGCGACGGGGAGCCGTGCCGCGAGCATGCGGAGGACGGGCGGATACAAAATACCGGGATCGTTCCAGAGGAACGGAAACGTCGCAAAGACCACGTTGATGTTCATCTTCCGGTACATGTCGGAGAGAAGGTAGTGTTTCGGGGCGCAGGAACCGCGGCCCCGCTGCAGGAGGAGCCCGGGTGCCGTTGCCGGGTTGTGGAAGCCGGGGTCAGTCGAGATCTCGTACGGGATGTCGCGGATGTGTAAAAAGATCGCGATCATGCTCTCGCGGGTGTTCAAGCCATGCGTCCATTCGGCGAATTTCTGGTTGACAGGTGTCTGCAGGATCGATCACCGGGACCCGTTCGTATTCAATGACTCTCATGCATGGTTCATAAAACCCATCGTCCGGTTGTCCCGTTCCGTATCTATTGAATGTCATGGACGCTTCGCCCGGGGTATCTTATACCATGGCTCTGGTTTCAGGACATTCTGACCCGGGGGAATATACCTCAGGAACACCACATCAGAGAAATAATTGCCGCGAGTGTGATCCCCGATGCACCTTACCCCTCATCTCCATGCTCTCCGGCTCCCGTTCAGGATCCCGGTTGCACCGGGCATCGCCGCCGGTGGTTTCGTCGATGCGTTCCTGATCTGAGGGAGGGCGATCACCCTGACCGATACCGGCGTCACGGGGTGCAGGAAGACCGTCCTTGAGTGCATCCGGTCGACCGGCCGCGACTCTTCCCGGTCACAACGGTTGAGTTCCCCCGCCACATGGCGAGGGGTGCAATAGTGAGAGAAAAAAAAGGATTTAAGCGTTTTTCATCTTTGCCTTTGCGACGTAGCCGTCCTTTCCGATGTAGTACATAAAGCCGGCTTCTTTTGCGATCTTCTCGCCGCCGACTTTCTTCTTCCTGCCACCCGGGTTTGACTTCATGGGTGCTGCCCAGACGTAGCCATCCTTTCCGACAAAATACAGATAGCCCTTTTCGCGGCTGATCTTTTCCTTTCCAACTTTCTGTCCCATTTAAACACCTCAAAACCCCGACGGGAGTTTTGATAAGGAGATGTTCCGTCTGATACTATATAAAGTTTCTCGCCGGTAGCCGTCGAAAGTTGCGATTTGGAGAAAGAAAAACCCGAATTTCGGGCATCCAGACGCACAAAACGCGCCGTTTCAAACACTGCGTTATCTGCCCGGAATTGCCAGCCGACACAGTATTCTGGGTATTTTCAGGCTGTGCCGCACCCGTTTTGACCGGATGCGGGATTCACGCGCCCTGCACAGGGATTATAGCGGTGCATTTTCCATGGGTCGCAGGTGCCCGTGCACAGGGGAGGCAGGCGAAATCCGGCCGGAGCGGTACCGGAACGGGAATTTCGGCCGGGAGTACAATGCCGCAAGGTTACGCTGACCGGCGGTCAACGAGCCGTTTTGGCCGCCCGGGGAGTTTCTGCAGTTCGAGCCCGCCGGGTCTGGTGTAATTGAATACCAGCGAGAACGTATGGTCTTCCGCGTGCCGGGCAAGCCCGGGTTTATATTTCAGGAACCGCTCCGTGAACCGGTCTTCGACCAGCCGCCGGTCACACCGGTCGGGGTCGCTGCATTCCACGCTGACACGCATCACCACGTCACCGTGCGAATCCCCGTCATACAGGAATGCCTCATACTCCCCGGTGAGGAACTGCATATTGTCGTGCTGGAAGACACCGGCCTCCACGTCCACGCGGTTCATGGAGTTCCCGAACACCCAGAAGGTCTCTGCCTCCCGCTGGGGGTTGATGATCCGCATATGCGTCCTGCCGCAGGCGCAGCGTTCCCGCGAGAGCACGACCGTGGTGTCCTCGGTATCATAGTTGATCAGGAGTGTCCCGCATTTCGAGCCTTCCTGCAGCAGGGTGGTGAGCACGGCACGCCCGCACTCGCCGTCCTGCACGAACGCCTTCAGCTGCGGGTCGTACACATCGAGATGGACGAGGTCTTCGGGCACATGCAGGCCTGCAAATTCCGTGCATTCCCCGCACATCGTCCCCTCGGTGCTCCCGTAGGTGTTGTAGACCGGGCAGCCCCATTGTTCGGCGAGGTACGCCCGCGACTCGTCCGCAAAGCTCTCCCCGCCAACAACCAGCCGTTCGACCGACGTGTCCTGCGGGCGGGTGCCCTCCGATGTGATCCTGCGCCCGAGCCGGAGCAGCTTGAACACGCTTCCCACGATTGCCGTGGGGCGATAGCTGGTGATGACCCGCGGTGGAAAATCACACCTGCCGAACGGGATGATGGTCATGCCGAGCCGGTGCGCCGCGAGCGTCATCGTGTTTGCGCCCACGTTCATGCCGTACGAGGCACAGACGACGACCCGGTCCCCGGCAGAAAATCCCTGCGACACAAAACTCCGGGCGTACTTCTCCGCGTACCGCTTCCAGTCATCCCACGTCAGAAAGAAACTCTTGGGCGTCCCGCTCGTCCCGCTCGTCTCCTGGATGGTGAACACGTCCCCCCACCCTGCTGACAGGAACTGGAAGTCCGGGGTTACCGGGGGCTGGTGCTCGCGGATCGTCTTTCCCGAGATGATGGGCAGGGTGAGCAGGTCTTCGTGGACCCGGATTTCCGCGGGGTTGATCCTGTTTTCCTTAAACCAGTGCCGGTAGAATGGGGAGTGCGTCACCGCATACTGCACCGTGGTGCGCACGCGGTCATCGATCAGCGCATCAAGGTCAATTCGCTCCAGCGTCTCGACAGGTTCAGAGAAGTAGCTGCCTGCAGGCATCAAAGATAATTACCGGAAAGAAGGCTTATAGGTTGCGAAGAGGGCAGCGGTGAAAAATAGGCTCTGTAGAAATCCCTAATCAAACATGATGAGAAGAAGGAGATGCTAAATCGGTTTTCGATAGATATCACAAAGGGGGATGTTCGCCTTTGGGGGTGATGGCGGACACGAGAAGATACCGAAGGTATCTTCGCTGTGCCACAGTGGCGGGG
>CAZVFG010000085.1:0-5872 GCA_964626125.1 uncultured Methanoregula sp. | reverse complement strand
GCGATTCCTCCGGCGGCAGCAATCGCACCGAGCAGATCCGGGTTCGGCACATCCGCACGAGGGATCCCGATGTGTTTTCCCACAATCCAGCTTCCAAGATAGGGAACGAAGTCACGTGAATAAAAACCCGGGAGCGTCTCGCATTCGATCTCATAGCGCTGGAGTGCTTTTGCTGTCTGTGGGCCGATCGCGATGACCCGGGGGAACCGGTTGAGAAGTGGTGCAATAATCTGCGCAGGCAGGGCACTGGTGAAAAAAAGGCAGTCAAATTCACCGCGATCGACCGCATCGATAAATGCAGACACAACACCCTGCCTCACTTCAGATATGAGGGGGTGGACACTATCGCACACGTGCCCATATTTTGCGCAGCGTGCTGCATCGCTGCCCTCTTTTCCAAAAAGACGCGTGACCGCAATCTTCATTGAAGGATCATTACCCCATGAAGGATATGACTGTATCCATTTCGGGCTCTGTAGAAATCGTACAGGATATGGTGGTAAAGACGCTCCCGGGAGTTTTCGCCTCCGGCTCACCCCCCGCCGCTGAGGCAAACTCGGAAATATTCTGTTGAATATTTCCTGCGAGCCTGTCCTGTCTTTTGGACACGACAGACCCCCCCGACGATGCGATATCTGTGGAAAAAGTTGAGAGAATGGTTGAATGAAATAAGGTTTTCTACAGAGCCCCATTTCGGTTCCTTTATCACTCCCGTCCCGAACATCTGTTCAATGATCGAAATCCTGATCGGTACGCTGCTTGGGGTTGCGCTTGGTACGGTGAGCGGGATACTCCCCGGCATCCATGCAAACACGCTGGCAGGCGTCGTGCTCAGCCTGCAGGTTGTTATCCTCCCAATTATCGGTCCCGCAGCGCTCGCCGCAACGATGTTTGCCGCACTTATCACCCACACCTTTGTTGACAGTGTTCCCAGCACATTTCTTGGAATCCCTGATGCTGATACCGCACTTGCCGTACTTCCTGCCCATGCACTCTGTCTCGAGGGAAACGGTGAGGAGGCGGTGCGTATCGCTGCAATGGGAAGCGCGTGTGCCATGGTTATCGCGGTACCGCTGTCGGTGCTCTGTTATTTTTTCCTCCCGGCTCTCCAGCCGCTGTTTGACTGGGGGATCGGGTTGATGCTTGTTGCAGTTATCGGGTATATGATCGTAACAAGCGAATCGCCCGGCTGGGCCCTTGCACTGTTTTTCACTTCCGGCATCCTCGGGGTCTTTACCCTCCGGTACGGGTTCCTCGGCTGGCACTCCATGGGGGGAGGGAGTGCACTGCTCATGCCCCTTCTGACCGGCCTGTTCGGGATCTCGGTCCTCCTGACTGCTTCTCAGGGGAAGATGCCGGTCCAGAAATTCACCGGGATCGCTATCGACGGGAGATCGGTGGCGAGAAGTTCGGTGCTCGGAACCCTTGCCGGTATCGCCGTAGGCTGGCTGCCCGGGCTGTCAAATGCAACGGCAAACGGGGTGCTTGCTTCCATCATCGGCTATCAGAAAGATCGCCGGGCCTACATCCTTGCAACAAGTGCTGCAAATACTGCCAACGCGTTTATCGGGCTTGCGGCGCTCTTTGCCCTTTCACGGATGCGCAACGGGGTGATGGTCGCCCTCTCCACCCTTACCCTGCCACCGGCAAGCGCCCTGTTTGTTGCCGGTGTGGTCGCCGCCTGCGCTGCATATGTGATCACCGTGACCCTTTCACGCTCTGCGCACCTCCTGAGTGGGATTGAGGGACGGTGGCTGCACGGTGCCGTAATCCTGTTTGTTCTTGCCATATGTCTTCTGTTGACCGGGCCGTTTGGCGGTTTTATTCTCCTCCTCGCCACCCTGATTGGTATCGTGCCCTATATGGTCAATGTCCCGAGAATGTACTGCATGGGTGCGGTGATGGTGCCGGTCATGCTCTATTCGTTCGGGATTGCATGGATCTGATCTCCCCCATTGGTTTATACCCTGCACTTTCCTAGATTTTATGATGCAGTCCTACTGGTTCGGCGATGTGGAGAAGGGAACGTGTCATCCCTGCAGCGGCGATGCCGCAGACCTCGCTGACCGGCTCCTGTCACTTCAGATCCGCATGGACCAGTTTGTCCCGTTTGACTGGAATGTGGCACTGGACTGCGGTTTCTGCCGTGATCGCGCCGGTTATCTTTCGAAACTGAGGGAGGTGTGCAATGTCATCGCGAAACGCAGGATCCGGGAAAAATACCAACAAAAAGATACTGAACTGCTGCAGATGGTGAGGACACTCGATGAACTGGACACGGTCATCAACCTCCTTTCCGAACGCGTGATGGAATGGTACCAGGTCCGGCAGCCGTCGTTCTCCCGCAAATACCGCAGGACCCCGGCACGTAATCTCGTCACTACCATCACACAGCGCAGCGGGGGATCGCTCGGCAGGGTCGCCGGCGAAATTGTGCGGTTATCCGGGACACGCACCATGCTTGCACGGGAAGTATCGGCCCGGGCAGATGAGGTCATGCCAAACTGCAGCGCGCTGATCGGGGGTCTGGTTGCCGCCCGGCTCCTCCTGCATGCCGGAGGGCTGGAGCCGCTCGCACGGTTACCGGGGAGTGCGATCCAGGTACTCGGGGCCCGGACTGCGCTTTTTTCCCATCTCCGTACCCGCACACCGGCACCCAAGCACGGCGTCATCTTCCAGCACCGGCGCGTACATAACGCTCCCAGAGAAGTGCGGGGAAAGGTCGCCCGTGTGCTGGCTGCAAAGCTGGCGATTGCGGCCCGACTCGACTTCTACCGCGGGGTCATTGACCCTGAATTCATTGAACAGGCACAGGCACGCACTGATGCGGCAGGGAGGGTGCCATGATCTGGGTCGATGGCGCCCTCGTCTCGCAGGGTGAAGGGGGTGTCTACGGCGAGCGGATGCTTGGTGATCTCCGCGTGTGGGACCCGTACCGGAGCAAACTTTCGGCGCTCTACCACCTCGGAAAAGGTGTCGATCTCAAACCTGATATGCGAGTGCTCTATCTCGGCGCCGCCCACGGGACGACGGTCTCTCATGTTGCGGATTATGCGGAGGTGGTGTATGCGGTCGAATTTGCACCCCGCCCGATGCAGGACCTGCTCGAAGTGGCGAAGCGGCGGAGCAATATTGTTCCCATCATGGCGGACGCAGCCCGGCCCGAACAGTACGCCCCGCTCCTTGAGTCCGTCGATCTCATCTGTCAGGATATCGCGCAGCCCGATCAGGTGACCATCGCGCTGCGGAACTGTGCGTTCCTGAAACATGGTGGTACATTTATTCTCATGCTCAAGACGAGAAGCGTGGATGTCCGCCGGGAGCCTCGTCTTGTGTTTGGCGATGCGGTATCCCAGCTGGGTTCCGGCGGGCTGGTGGTTCAGGACAGCGTATGGCTTGCCCCCTACCATCATGACCATGCCGCAATCGTCTGCGAAAAGGGACGGACAGGCACGTGATGCCATCATGAACGGAATATACCGGCTCTCCCCGCTTGGTTCCCTTCCGGTCTTTGCGATCATCGCAATTATCGTGCTCATCGTGCTTGTCATCCCGCTGCTCATCCTCGGGCTGGTTGGCGCTGCGTTCAGCCGGCTTGGTTTCTCGTGGATCGAGGCAGTTGCCGTCATTCTCCTGATGCTTCTGGGAAGTTTTGTCAATATCCCCCTGTGGACATTTCAGCGTGAGGGAAAAACCGGAACAGACCAGCCGGCGGTGTTCGATGCGTTCACGGGCGAACCTGTGACCGATGAACGCCTGACCACGGAACTATCGCTCAACCTTGGGGGGGCGGTGATCCCCTTCGTTGTATCGGTTTATCTTCTCTATGAGGTGCAACGGCTGACCGGTGAATCGCTGTTCCTGCAGGCGGGTATCGCCCTCATCATGGTCGCACTTATTACCAGGGTCTCAACAGCCATCATTCCCACGAATGGCATCCGTGCTCCGCTTCTGGTTCCTGCAGTTTCCGCCATGGTCCTCGGACTTCTCATCAACGGTGGCACCGGACTCCCGGCTGCCGTGGTTGCGTTTGCAGGGGGTACGGTGGGTACGGTGCTGGGAGCCGGCATCCTGACCCTCCCGCAGATTACAAAAAACGGTGTGAGCCGGATCAGTATCGGGGGGGCGGGCATGTTTGGGGCGGTCTTCCTGTGCGGGCTTGTTGCCGCCCTTATTGCCTGAAAGCGGGGATTCGGCGGACGTGATGGACGAAACCAGAAAAGGAATAGCCCGGAGCAGATTCGAACTGCTGTCGCGAGATCCAGAGTCTCGCATGATTGACCGCTACACTACCGGGCTGTGTGCCTCTCATTTTTAGCGTTGTTGATTAATTAAGGTGACGGAGAATTCCCTGCAATCATACGGTGGACGCCCGGGGGCACTGCCGGCACGCCCGGCACACTTCTGCAACCGGCTGGATATACGCCCCTTTGCCACAGAACGGCCCGATATCATTCATGTCCCGGATATAATAGACATGCGGGACGAGGGAGATGTGGGTGTACGTCCCGCACGGCACGCCAAGCTGACCGGCAATATTTTTCTGGAGCTGGACAAGCGCGTACATGTTGGCACCTGCCGCAGAGAGCATGTCGTTGCTCCGGAATACCACCCGCATGCGAAGCGTCCCGTCACGCAGCACGCACTGGACGAGCTGGAGGCAGGGGCAGTCATCGAGAGTTTCATCAATCACCGGGTTCCACGTGATGGCGATTGCCCGCCGGCTGTTCCGTGACTGGCGGAGTTTGTTGACCATGTAGGCAATCTGGTCTACATGCACCTCGTTTCCCTGACTGGTGAGCCGCTCCCCCCAGTCAAAAAGGCGACCATGGTAATCATACTCAAAGGAGGCTTTGGATCCCTGCAACAGGTCGCGGGCGTACTGCTCGACAAACCTCTGCTGGAACCGGGAATGGGGGCTGACCATCGGCTCAGAGAGCGGGGTGTCCACCTGTAATGCCACTTCTTCGAACTCGATGGTCGCCTCGTCATCCTCCGTCTCGAGTACCCACCCCTTTTCAAGAATCATCTTTACGACGAGTTCGTGTGCCCGCCCGATGGAAGGTGCCCGGATCAGCCTCATGCATAATCATGGAGAGGGGGATGCATGTAAACGTGTTGAAATAACATGACCATATCCGGCAGGAGTTGCAGGAGTTGTATGATTCTCAAAATTTTTTATCAGCATTGCAAAAATTCCAATGTACAATAACATACATCGAAATTAATATACTCTGCGCGTATCATAAGTACACATATTATATCTATTATCAGGCTGACTGAATCAGGGGGTTCCAAATTTATCCCTTAAAAAACGAATTAAAACGCCCTGATTGGAAAAAAAGTCTCATTCTATCGTTTGATTGGCTTAAAAAAACAACCACAAAGGATATATCAGCTCTTTTACAAATATTCACTTATATTCCGTGTAAAACGGAGTATCGGGCTCGTAGAACTGTTATTCGGCATCTGTCGAATCTCGGGTTCGCGGCTTGTGAATGTATGATGTTAGATTTGGAGGAAAAAAGAATGACTAAGCGATTAACCCTAACACTGGTTGCGCTGGCGATCTTTGTCCTGCTTGCAGTCCTGCCCGTATCGGCTTTCACTGCAAACGCGTCAATTATCAATCAAAGTGCAACGGTGTTTATTGGAGAATCAGGTTTAAATCTCGACAATGCAACGGGTCTAGTACCCGGGTCAGGACAATTAACTTTCCCTGCCACGACGATTGCCTGGTTCCCGTCCACTGCACAAGCGACGGCTTCGACGCCGGAAAAGACTATCACGTTCTCAGGCGGAAATAACCGGAGTTTCTACATAAATCCGGTTGACTTTGGTACCCGCACTGGTAACTGGTATTGTTGGTCTA
>CAZVFG010000084.1:0-6095 GCA_964626125.1 uncultured Methanoregula sp. | reverse complement strand
ACAGGTCACTGCTCTTCATCCATCCACCTCGCAACGTCAGGCGCAAAATAAGAGATGATCAGGTCGGCACCTGCCCGTTTGATGGAGGTAAGGGTCTCGGTGACTGCTTCCCGTTCCTTAATCCAGCCCCGTTGTGCGGCGGCTTTGATCATCGCGTATTCCCCACTCACCTGATACCCGGCAACCGGCAGCCCGAGTGTTGCGATCTCAGCAAGGATGTCAAGGTAGAACCCCGCCGGCTTGACCATCAGGATATCGGCACCTTCATTCGCATCGAGCTGGGACTCCAGAAAAGCTTCCCTTGCGTTTGCCGGGTTGATCTGGTAGGTTGAGCGGTCACCAAATGCATACCCGGATTCAGCCGCTTCACGGAAAGGACCGTAGAACGCGGAGGCAAACTTGGTTGAGTACGACATGATCAGCACATCTTCAAACCCCTCGTCGTCAAGCGCTGACCGGATTGACCTAACCATTCCGTCGAGCATGCAGGAGGGGGCAACAACATCGGCTCCTGCGAGTGCATGGCTGACCGCAATACGATTCATCACCTCCAGCGAGGGATCGTTCAGCAGATCGGTACCAGACCGTGTCTCGCCCACAATCCCGCAGTGCCCGTGATCCGTATATTCACAGGCGCAGACATCGGTGATAACCGCCATGTCCGGAACGGTATTTTTGATCGTACGCACTGCCCGCTGCACGACTCCTTCTTTTTCAAAGGCTGCTGACGCAACGGCATCCTTTGTCTTCGGGATACCAAACAGGAGGATCGCCCGAAGACCGCAATCCCAGAGATCCTGTGCGGCCTTACCCACCTGGTTGACCGGATACCTTTCCTGCCCCGGCATCGATGTGATTGCCCGTTTTTTTAAAAGGGTTTCGTCCACAAAAAGCGGGAAAACCAGATCGGTCTTGGCAATCTGGATCTGTTGCAGCATTGGTTGGATTGTGCGCGACCTTGATCTTCTCATCCGTCGTGCAGGAAACACACTCAGTCACCAGCCTCAAGGAATCCTTCTGTTAGCATTTGAGGAGCAATGCTATTTATTGTTTACAATGTGAGGTGGGATTTTTTCGTCGGGACATGCATTTTTGAGCTGATAGGCAAGCTGCAGCGCACCCGTGACCAGGTTGGAAAGGTCTTCCCGGGTATACGGGTTCTTGTCGATGAGATCCCAGTCCTTGGTCGTGTCCTCATCATTCTCCCCCACCCACGAAGCGATTGCATCCTCGGGGGTATGGAACCCGAGCCATGAGAAGAAATTGAGGAGGTTGCCGGCGACGTGCTGGACGCCATCCACGTGACCGATGATGATCAGCCCGGCGACCTTGTTCCTGATCATTTGTACACCATACCATGCGTACTGGTTCTCGATGGCATTCATTCGTTCGATGAACTTCTGGACCAGCGCCGAGTGGTTGTTCCACCGGATCGGGGTAGCAAGGATCAGGACGTCGCTTTCAAGAATCGCATCGTAAATGACCTGCATCTGGTCATCATCGTATTTTAAGGAACTCTGGCAGGGATAGGTGCAGAACGCAGGATTTTCTGAGTAGTTTCCCTCACAATCATGAATGATGAGGTCTTTTAACCGGATAAAGGTCGTCGCGCATCCAAATTCCCTGTACGTGTCAAGCGCACGCAAAAGGAGCCTTTCGGATTTGCTCATGCCGGGCTGCTGCCGGCTCGAACCCGATATCCCGAGGACTTTTATGGTTTTGCTTTGCTCTTTTGAAAGGGGCGCGATAACATGTATTCCAAATTTCCTTCCGATCATTGGTGCAGGCATGCATTAAAATATGCCCTATTTTGGATTATGTACTTATTCCAGAACAAAAGGTGGGAGCTTGGATACGTTTGAAGAATTCAGTCAGAAACTGGCATCGATGGAAGCGAAGGGACGGGACAGAATAATCGCCGGGCATAAAGACCACTGTGTATGCGGCAGCTGCCCGACCTATAATGAGTGTATGCATGAGAAAAGCGAACTGCTCTATTGCATCGCTGGTCGCAGCCCTACCTGCTCATTTGAGAAGAGAGGGTGTAGTTGCCCGGTATGCCCGGTAAAAGTGACCCTCGGGCTCTCCAACGCCTATTATTGTATAAAAGGTTCAGAACAGGAGCAAAAGAGCACACGACCCCCCCTGAAAAAAACCTCCTGATCTCCACCACATTCATTCACGGTTCTGCCTGGCGCGCATTCATGGTGGTTGAGGCACCATGCACTCACACTTTTTTCCCTTGCTCGGAACTGTCGCGGGAAATACGCTCCCCCTGCGTGATCGCTTTTAACAGCGCCTCTGCTGCTTTGAGATCTCCTGCTTCAGCACTTGCCCGTATCGCGAATGTCGCATCGGTCAGCAGTTTCTTTGACAGCACCCGCGTGAGATCATCAATAACCTCGGTAGTCTTTGCATCGCTGCTTCCCAGTCGTGCGACTGCTTTGTCCCGTTCCCGTGTCCGGACCGCTTTTGCCCATGTGTGGAGCGCCGCAAGGATGTCATCAGCGGTTTTTCGGTTCAGCTGACGGATGAAAACGACCAGTTCATCTTCGATGAACTGCTGTGCCCGTTCAGCCTCCGCTTTACGGTTGCTCATGGTCTGTTCATTGATCGAGCGCAGGTTGTCGATGCCAAAAAGATGGACGCCGTCAATTTTTTCTGCGCCCTCCTCAACATCGCGGGGCTGGGCGATATCGATAAGGATGAGAGATCGCGGGTGTCCTTCCACCGGCCAGCAGCGTGCTTTCATCGCTTCAGATAACTCATTGCAATGGATAATCGGGTGGGGTGCGGAGGTGCAGGAAATGACGACATCTGACAGGGTGATGTAATGGTACAGTTCAGAGAGCCGTACTGCCCTGCCGCCGATCTTTTCGGCAAGCACTTTTGCCCTCAGATAGGTACGGTTTGCCACATAGATTGCAGTGAGGTGTTTTGCTGCAAGCGCCTGCGCAACAAGGCGCCCCATCTCGCCGCTGCCAATCACAAGGATATGCCTGCCTTCAAGGCTTCCCAGCTGGGATTCGGCAAGGAGCACTGCTGCTGACCCGATCGAGACCGCCCCCCGGTTTATCTCGGTCCGTTTGCGGACTTCAATGCCTACATGCACTGCTTTGTTGATGCACAGTTCAAGAAAACCGGAGCACGTCTTTGCCACCTGAGCATCCGTAACCGACTTTTTCAGCTGCCCGATAATCTGGTCCTCGCCAACGATCATCGAGTCCACGCCGGAAGCAAGCAGCAGGAGATGACGGAGCGCTTCGATCCCTTCCCTGACATAGAAGCCGTGCCGCCCCTCTTCTTCAAGAAAATCAAAGAGTGCTTCAGCATCGCCCTGCACAATTACTTCAACCCGGTTGCAGGTCTGGAGGAGGACAACTCCTTTGAACCGTTCTGCAGCACGGGCGAGGAAACTGCTCTCATCGGAAAACCTGAACGCCTCGAGTGCAGTCACATTTGCCGTATGGTGGCTGATGCCGGCAATTGCGATTCGGGCCGAATCTGGCTTACTCATGCAAATACCTCTGGTTCACGATCCCTTCTGCCTCTGTTGGTGAACGTGAAAGTGCCTCCCAGATTGCCGGATCATGCAACATTTTTTGCAAAAGTTCCCTGCGCCGCTTTTGCGAGGGTTCCATGGATTTCAGCCGCTGCCGCATGTGTTCCTGCAGGACAATCATCTTATCCATGCCCGAGAACCTCGCCTCAAGGTGTTCTCTGATAAATCTGGTGACAGCAGGACTTTTCCCATCGGTGCTCACGGCGATCGTGTAATACTTCCCCCGGAGTGCCGATGGAATGATGATGTCTCCCCGCTCACCGTCAGCATTATTGAACAATATCCCCAGACGTCTGCAGACCACTCCAATCCGGTTATTCTGTTCACGGTCAGAAAGTGCAGCAATACCAATGAATGCCCCCTGTAAACGATCCTCGAGTTCCGCTTCGGAGGCACGCGCCACGTCCATTACCGTCCGGCGTACGGGAAGTACGGCCATCCTTTTTGAAAATGACCGGCTGACCACCTGTACATCTGCGTCGCGTGCAAAATATGCTGCTTTGCGGGCAGCGACCTCCCCCCCTCCAAAGATCACGATGCGTTTTGCGGTCAGATCAACAAAGAGAGGGATCATCTGTTCTTAGATTCGCAATTGCGTTACATTAAGGTGTTGGAGTAGGTGCCGGTGAAACACCATCAAAAAAAACGGCTCTCTGATCCGGGGCAGATGATGTCGTATATTCCCTCTTTGAGGTCAAATGGCGGGCGCATTATTTTCGGATTACGATATACTTTTATTCTTTGAATGCCCACCATTGAAAGCGCGAAAGCAAACCGTGCGCCGATAGTGTAGTGGTTATCACTAGGCGTTGCCAACGCCTAAACCCGGGTTCGAGTCCCGGTCGGCGCATTGTAAAAGTTTTTCCTTTTTTTAAAAAAGCTTCCTCAAAAAAGGGATGTTTATGATAAAATTCAGGAAATTTTAAAAAAGAAGGACAGATTTTTTTACTTCTTCTTTGCTGCCTTCTTCGCGACTGGTTTCTTTGCTGCCTTCTTTGCTACAGGTTTCTTCTTTGCTGCCATTACGAATCCACCTCCTGCCACATTTCGTTATTTAACTGATTAATTTAATTATTTAAAATATTTGTGGTAAATTTAAGGTATAATTGCGATTCCGGTTGGTATTTTTGGTATATTTTTCTGGTTTTCCCAATCAGCAAGGTGGGTTCGTCCGTGTCAAAAATAATGAGAAATAATTTAAATTGTATTCACCAACAAAGGAGTATATGAAAAGGACTTTTATCATAGGGGCTATTGGAGGAACCTTCGGGATTTTTGCAGCACTGTCTCTTATCCTTACATCCACTTCCAATGAATATACACTCTCCGGGGTGCAGGCTGCCCTTTTTTCCAGTATGGGGTTGATGGGGGCAGCAATATCATCAAGTGAGCCGAAGTTTGCAGGCTGGATGCTGATATCCTCCGCAGTCTGGATTCTCATCACCTCCCCGATCGTAGGCACACTCAATATCCTGATTCTGTATGCGCCCGCGATCATCTTTTTAGCTGCTGCTGGTGTACTTGCCCTTCTCGAACGGGAACAGGAAGATCAGACCCTTTAACAATACTATTTTTAAAAAACCGCATACGTTGTGTTATAAAATAGTGGGTAGACATCCCTTGGGAACTGACTGAAACCTTCAATCCCCAGCGTTTTTTATTCTCACGGAGCCTATGAATGGAGCAATGCGTTCCTCCCTGATGAGGGAACAGGCACCCTGCAACACATTGTATGAGCGCCGGCTTGACCGGATCGGATGTTTCATGTGCCATTCCAGCGATATGGCATTGATCCGGATGATCGAAGAAGACTGCCCTTCCCTCGGGAAAGGGTGGTACCAGCGTCTCGAAACGTTGCAGGAAGCACATGGACTTCCACGAGAATGGTGATGTGACGGACACTGGAGACACAAGGAAGGTTAAGAACTTGAAGCGAATAGAAATTGTTGACTACGGGCTTGGCAATCTGCGCAGTGTCACCAAGGGATTGGAGAAGGCAGGTGCAAGGGCGGTTATCACCGCAGATGCCGATGAGATCGCAGGTGCGGAAGCAATTGTGCTGCCCGGAGTCGGAGCTTTTCGTGAAGGCATGGAGCAGCTCGGGCCACTTAAAAGTACCGTCGTGAGTGCTGCAAAGAGTGTTCCGTTGTTCGGGATCTGCCTTGGAATGCAGATGCTCATGGATCGAAGCGAGGAACATGGTGTACACCAGGGTCTGGGATTAATCCCTGGTCATGTGAAAAAATTTTCGTCAGCTTCCGGTATGAAGGTGCCCCATATGGGCTGGAACTCCATCTGCCTTGAGCAGCCGGACCACCCACTCTTTGAGGGTTTTGCCATGGAAGAATACGTGTATTTCGTACATTCGTACTACGCTGATACCATACCCGGTTATACCCTCACATCAACGTCATACATCTGCCCGTTTGCATCGACAATCTGCCACAATAATGCCTATGGCGTCCAGTTCCATCCCGAAAAAAGTGGTTCGGTGGGACTGAAATTATTGAAAAATTTTATCGATATGATTTAG
>CAZVFG010000083.1:0-6118 GCA_964626125.1 uncultured Methanoregula sp. | reverse complement strand
GGAAATCATGAAAGCGGTTCTGGGTCTGGAAGACGGGGATTATGTGATCGGGGAAGGGTTTGGTGTTGAAGGTGAGTGTTCCGGTGAACTTGTCTTCAACACGCTGATGAGCGGTTACATGGAAGCGCTCAGCGATCCCAGCTATTACGGGCAGATTCTGATGTTCACGTTCCCGTTAATCGGGAATTACGGGACTGATGTCCAGAATATGCAGAGCCGGCAGGTAAAAGCACTCGGTGCCGTCTGCCGTGAAATCTGTGATACTCCTGATGTAAAGCCAACAATACGCCACTATTTCGAACAAAACGATCTTTTTGGCATCTGCGGTGTCGACACCCGCAGCCTCACCATCAAGACACGGGTGAAGGGGACGCTCCGTGCTGCCCTTGTTGTCGGGGATGACAATGGAGAACACGCGGTTGAACTAGCAAAAAAGACCGCCCCGATCTCTGACTGTGTGCTCATTCCGGCCGTCTCCTGTAAAAAACCCTACCGTGTTCCCGGCACCGGCAAAAAGATCGCCATCATCGACCTCGGGCTCAAGAAAAATATGATCCGCAGTCTCTCGGTGCGCAACGGTGACCTGTACATCTTCCCGTATAACGTACAACCCGACGCCATCTTCTCATGCGAACCGGACTGCCTGTTCATCACAAACGGTCCGGGCGACCCCAAGACCGCACAACAGACCGTAAAGACCGTAAAAAAATGCATCGGCGAGCTCCCCATCTTTGGCATCTGTATGGGGAACCAGATCTCGGCACTCGCGCTGGGCGCTGACACCTACAAGCTCAAGTTCGGGCACCGGGGCTCAAACCAGCCGGTCAAGTACAAGGACGGCAGGATTTTTATCACCACCCAGAACCATGGGTTTGCGGTTGATGATGATTCCCTGCCCGAAGGGAGTGTGGTCACGTTTGTCAATGCAAACGATGGGACGGTGGAGGGGTTCGAGGACGAAAACCTCAGGATCAACTGCGTGCAGTTCCATCCCGAGGCGCACGCCGGCCCCCGCGATACGGAATGCCATTATTTTGACGGTCTCTTCCGGAGGCTCGAATAATGCCCAGGAAGGAGCATATAAAAAAGGTCCTGATCATCGGCTCCGGTCCAATCCAGATCGGGCAGGCTGCAGAATTTGATTTTTCCGGAAGCCAGGCCTGCCGGGCGATGCGGGAGGAAGGGGTACAGGTCGTCCTAGTCAATTCCAACCCCGCGACGATCCAGACCGATCCCGAGATGGCGGATACGATTTATATCGAGCCCCTCCGTGCTGATATCATCGCAAAGATCATCGAAAAGGAGAAACCCGACGGCGTCCTGTCCGGCATGGGGGGACAGACCGGGCTCAACATGACCGCGGAACTCGCTGAGAAGGGGGCACTGAAAGGGGTCGAGATCCTCGGGACTCCGCTCGAAGCGATCTACAAGGGGGAGGACCGGGAAAAATTCCGCGACCTGATGCAGCGCATCGGCGAGCCAATCCCCAAGAGCACCATCCTCACCAGCATCAGCCAGATCGATGACGCGATACAGGCTGTCGGGCTTCCGGCAGTCGTCCGTCCTGCCTATACGCTTGGCGGAGCGGGTGGCGGAATCGGAAAGACGCGGGAGGAACTGATCCGCATTGTCGAGCTCGGTCTCTCCCGTTCACGCATCCACCAGGTTCTCATCGAGGCGAGCGTGATGGGCTGGAAAGAGATCGAATTCGAGGTGATGAGGGACTCCGCGGATACCTGCATCATCGTGTGCGGGATGGAGAATGTCGATGCCATGGGTATCCATACCGGGGAGAGCGTGGTCGTCGCACCGATCCTCACGCTGCGGGACGACGAGTTCCAGACGCTGCGGAGTGCAGCGATCAAGATCATCCGTGCTCTCGATGTGCAGGGCGGGTGCAATATCCAGTTTGCCTATAACAACGGGGACTACCGCGTTATCGAAGTGAATCCCCGGGTCTCCCGCTCATCCGCACTTGCATCCAAGGCAACCGGGTACCCGATTGCCCGGGTTGCAGCGAAGATCGCAATCGGGCTCCGTCTCGATGAGATCATGAATACGGTCACCGGCTGTACGCCCGCGTCTTTCGAACCCTCGATCGATTACATCGTGGTCAAGGTTCCCCGCTGGCCGTTCGATAAGTTCAAAGGGGCGGACCGCACCATCACGACCGCCATGAAGAGCACCGGGGAGGTGATGGCGATCGGGCGGACCCTTGAAGAAGCGTTCATGAAGGCGAAGCGTTCGATCGACACCGATGTCACCGTCCACACGAGCCATAGTGAGATCCGCATGATCCTCTCGCGCCCGACCGATGAACGCTTCCACACACTCTTCGATGCGTTCCGGCAGGGCTTTTCCATTGACGAGGTGGTCTCCCTGACTTCGATTACTCCCTTCTTTTTAGAAAAGATTAAAAACATTGTCGGGATGGAGGGACGCCTTGCCACATCCTGCGATCCGGACACCATCCTGCAGGCAAAACGGTACGGGTTTGCAGATTACGAGATCAGCAGGCTCTCCGGGAAACCCGTTGAGGAGATCGAGGCTGTTTCAGGAATGCCTGCCTACAAGATGGTTGACACCTGTGCCGCGGAGTTCCCGGCAAAAACGCCGTATTTCTACTCAACCTGCGAGCCGGTCTGCGAGATTGTGCCCACCGATACCAGGAAAGTGCTCATACTCGGCTCAGGCCCGATCCGCATCGGGCAGGGAATCGAGTTCGATTACTGCACGGTGCACGCGGTCAAAGCGCTGCGTGAGGAGGGTGTGGAGGTCCACATCGTCAACAACAATCCCGAGACCGTGTCGACCGATTTTGACACCTCAGACCGGCTCTTCTTCGAGCCAATGCAGCTTGAGGATGTGGCAAATATTTTAAAAAAGGATAATTATGACGGAGTAATGGTGCAGTTCGGCGGGCAGAATGCCGTCAACCTTGCCGTTCCTATCGAGCGGGAAATAAAACGTCTCCATCTCAAAACGCGGATCCTTGGCACGAGCCCGGATGCGATGGATATCGCCGAAGACCGCGACCGGTTCAGTGTCCTGCTGGATCAGCTCAGGATCCCCAGCCCGCCCAATACCTCCGCGTATTCTGAATCCGAAGCGAAGGAAAAGGCAGAAAAGATCGGGTACCCGGTGCTGGTCCGTCCTTCCTATGTACTTGGTGGCAGAGCGATGGAGATCGTCCATGATGCGACCGACCTTGAGATGTACATGAAGGAAGCGGTGCGGGTGAGCAGGAACCACCCGGTGCTGATCGACTCCTATCTCCAGAATGCGATTGAGCTGGACGTGGATGCGGTCTGCGATGGCGAGGAGGTGCTGATCGGCGGCATCATGGAACACATCGAACAGGCGGGCATCCATTCGGGAGATTCCGCCTGCGTGATACCCACCCAGTCCCTGTCACAATCGGTTCTCGAACAGGTGCGCGACCATACCAGGAAGATCTCGCTTGGTCTCGGGGTTGTCGGTCTGGTGAACATCCAGCTCGCAGTCAAGGACAATATCGTGTATGTCCTTGAGGCTAATCCGAGGGCGAGCCGGACCGTGCCCTTTGTTTCCAAGGCGACCGGTCTTCCCATAGCGAAGATTGCCGCAAAAGTAATGATCGGCAAAAAGCTGCGGGATCTCGGCTACCACGAACGGGAGATCAGGCATGTCGCAGTCAAGGAAGTGCTGCTCCCGTTCAACAAACTTATGGGCGTGGATACGATGCTCGGCCCCGAGATGAAGAGCACCGGTGAGGTCATGGGCATCGATTATGATTTCGGGCTTGCATTCTACAAGGCATGCATCTCGGCAGATAACGAACTCCCGCTCAAAGGCAACATCTTTGTGTCGGTCAACATGGAGCAGAAAGACGACGTGATCCCGATAGCAAAAAAACTGCGCGACCTCGGTTTGATCCTGTACGGCACGGAGGGCACGGTGGACTATCTTCATGATGCAGGGGTAGAGGCGCATCTCGTACGCAAGGTGCAGGAAGGCTCACCGAATGTGATTGATATGATGCGGCACGGGGAGATCCGTCTCATCATCAATACCCCGACGGACAGGCAGTCACGGCAGGATCACTACCAGATTATGCGGGCAGCGGTGGATTACAGTATACCGTACATCACCACGATCCAGGCGGCGCGTGCGGCGGCGCTTGCCATCGACGCGATCAAACGGGAGAAGATGACGCTGGAGCCGATTGGGCATTATATCAGTTCATAATGCCATCCATCTTTTATGCGGCACCCTCCTCACATTTCTCCAAATCATGGCAAGGTTCCGTTCAGAAAAATTGAATATGCTTATATACCGTGATAACAAAAAAGAGATGCATGAAGAAATTGTTTGTTGTCCTGATGATCCTGTTTGTCGGGATTCTTGTCTGTGGATGTACAACACAGCCTGCAGCTCCAGTAACGCCAGCACCAGCCGTGGTTCCGACCGCCGCGCCAGCACCTGGTGAGACAACCGTGGCACCGACCTCCGTTCCCACCGCTGCGGTGGTAAATGTAACAAAGACGGCAACACCCGCCCCTACCCCGACACCGATTCCTGATGTGAAGATCCTTGTTTCAAAGACCCTGACGTTCAATCCTGAAGTGGTCACAATTCCCGTTGGTACAAAAGTAATCTGGTATACGGATGCTGCCGGGTACAAGTTCAATGTCGCTATCGAGGGTAGCGGGGTCAATACCATGGTGGGCATCATCACCCCGACAACCACAGCGAGTTTCACCTTCACCAAAGCCGGCACATACACCATGTCGGAAATGATTTATCCACAGTTCCGGGATGATAATTCAAAGATTGTCGTAAAATAATCCGATACCCACCTCTGACGAGGTGATCAACCCATCATTTTTAATTAAAAAAGACTACATCTTAATATACAATTATTTTCATTCCCCTTTCATTCTGGAGAAGCAGCTATGGGCAAAAGAACCATCGTTCTTGCATATTCCGGCGGGCTTGATACCTCCATCTGCATCCCGCTGTTAAAGGAGCGGTATGATTATGACCGTGTCGTCACCGTTGCGGTGCATGTCGGGCAGCGGGATGCGGAGATTAACACTGCAACAGCCAAAGGGAAAAAACTGGCGGACCGGCACTATACCGTCGATGCCAGAAAGAAATTTGTAAAAAATTATATCTTTCCCGCCATAAAGGCGAACGGTTCTTATGAAGGTTATCCGATGGGCACGTCCCTTGCCCGTCCGCTGATCGCAGAGGAAGTTGTCAATGTAGCAAAAAAAGAAGGAGCCGCCGCTGTCGCACACGGATGCACGGGAAAAGGTAATGATCAACTCCGGTTTGATGTAATCATACGGAGTGCCGGGTTCGAAGTGGTCGCACCCATCCGGGAGCTGAACCTGACACGCGACTGGGAAATTGAGTATGCCAGACAGCACAAGATACCGGTGCCGGTAAATAAGGGAAAACCCTGGAGCATTGACGAGAACTGCTGGAGCCGCAGCGTCGAAGGGGGAATGCTGGAGGACCCGGCGTATCATCCTCCGGAGGAGATCTATGTCTGGACGGTATCCCCGCAGAATGCCCCGGATAAACCGGAAGAGCTTACCATCACCTTTGAAAAAGGGATTCCGGTTGCCATCAATGGCAGGAAGATGGCCGGCTACGACCTGATCCAGTACCTGAACATGCGTGCCGGAAAACATGGAGTCGGCCGCAACGACCTGATCGAGGATCGGATCCTCGGGCTGAAATCACGGGAGAATTATGAACACCCGGCCGCAACCGTCCTGCTCACTGCTCACCGCGACCTCGAAAGTCTCGTCCTCTCCCGGCAGGAGATCGCATTCAAGCGGATGGTTGATGACAAGTGGTCGGAACTTGCCTATTGGGGGCTGATCTATGAACCCCTGTATTTTGCATTGAACTCGTTTATTGACACAACGCAGGAACGGGTGAATGGGAATGTCACCCTGGAACTTTTCAAGGGAAGCGTCCGTGTCCTCGGCAGGGATTCACCTGATGCACTATATTCAGATGACCTGGTCTCGTTTGACAGCGCAAGCCTTGACCAGTGCCATGCGATCGGCGTTTCCCATTATTATGGTCTCCAGGCACGGATGGTAAAACAGCGGTTAAAAAA
>CAZVFG010000082.1:0-6210 GCA_964626125.1 uncultured Methanoregula sp. | reverse complement strand
ACCCCGCCAAAATCAGGATGATGGCCAGAACGACTGTGACGTAGACAACGACATCACCGGCATTGGCTGTGGGCCTGTCGTCGGCAAAGTCCTCTGGCCGCAGCTTGGAGTTGCGAACGTATTCCTGATAGCGTTTCATTACATTCCCCTTAACTTAGATTTTGATTAGCGAACAGTTCCTCACGCTCGCGCTTGTTTCTCAACTTGCAATAACGCTGATGAAGTCGGGTGATGATGGACTTTGACCCACCATTGGCGAGTTCAAAATTGATCGCGTTTTTCAACGTGTCCTCATCCATGAAATTGATTTCTGCGACGAACTGGTTCCACGACTTGAACACTTCCGAGTTCATGATTTTGTCTCACTTTTGTTTAACAAGAGTCAATCATAGCACAACAAAAAATAGATGCAACACTTTATTTATGTTTTTTCAAACGATATTGTTTTATCGCTTCGCGTAGCGAGGCTTGCGTGTCGGCCTTGTTTTCCAGCGCCAGCATTTGAACCTGATCCACGGTGTCGAGGCAGGTGATCCGATGACAGATGACGGGTGCGCCCTGCCCTTGCCGACGCACTCTGGCGTTGAACTGATCGAACAGGTCGAGCGACCAGTTCAAGCCATACCAGACAACAATGTGGCCAGCCCTCTGCAATCCATCCAGACCGTGCCCCATGCTCGCCGGGTGCCCAATCATCAACGGACATTGCCCGCTGACCCATCGGTTCATCGCGTCGCGTAGTGCCCTCTCCGACTTGCACTCGGTCAGGTTGATCGGACGCAGTTTCTTGAATCGCTCCATGATGCGCTCTGCGTCGCTACGGTACGCATAGGCGCACAGGATAGGCTGACCCCCGGCCTCGTCGATAACGTCGCCTAGCGCCTCAAGCTTCAAGTCGTGGATGGGTTCCCACATGGGCATCCCGACGATGGGATACATCGCCCCATTGCTGAACTGTAGGCACTTGTTCATCAGGGAAACCTTATTGAACATTTCGACCTCTGCTCCGCTGTCCAGCCGGATGAACAGTTCTGTTTCCATCCTTTCGTAAACTTCCCGCAGTTCGGGCGACAGTTCAACTTGGATGTCGTTGATGATCATGTCGGGCAGCGGATTGAAGTCGGCAGCCGACATTTCCAGGGTCATGTCGCCAATCAGTTCCTTGATGCGTTCGTCGCTGTCGGAGTAGGGCACTTTCTTGTAGGGTCCTTCCTTCCTGTACCATCTTTCTTCGAACTGTGTTTTTGACGTGCCGAGCCGCTTCCCGTCGTCCAGAACAAGATACTGGCCATGCAGGTCTTTGTAGCCGTTGCTTGCCGGTGTCCCGGTCAGTCCGGTGCGCCACTTGAACGCTGGCAACATCTTCATCAGCGACGTGACCCGATTGGTCGAACTGTTCTTGCACTTGGTGATTTCGTCGAACACGATCCCATCGAACGGCAACGGGCGATTCTTGGACACGTAGTAGGTTCTCAACGTGCTGACCAACCATTCCAGATTCTCATAGTTGATCAGGTAAATGTCGGCTTGCTGCATCAGTGCGCGGGTGCGCTGATCCTTGTCGCCAACCACCATGCTGAACTTCAGGTGATTGGTGTGCGCCCATTTCTCCGCTTCCTGTCGCCACACCAGCCGACAGACGCGAATGGGGGCGACGATGAGCACGCCCGACAGTTGGCCACAGCCGAGCAGATAGTTGATGCTGGTCAGCGTGACGACTGTTTTTCCCAACCCCATGTCGATCCACATGGCCGACTGTTGCCGGTCGCACTGGAAGGCGATTGCCTTCTCCTGGTAGGGGAACAGGTGATTAACGGTTCTCATGGTCGATGATCTTCTTTCCCATTTCGACATCATCCACCAGGTAAGCTCTGATGCCCGCGTTCAACAGTCGATTGATTTCGCGCTGCTGTGGAACCGTTGCCTTCTTCCCCGACTGTTTGAACTCGATGAAGAACGCTTTGGCATTCCGCAGCACCGCGTTGTCCATCTTCAGCGGAACGATGAACAGTCGGTCGGGCACAGCGGCACGCGCGGGGGATGTGAACTTGTAGACCAGCATCCCTTTTTCCTTGGCATAGTCACAGACCTTTTTCTCAATCTCTTTCTCAAGCATCACATCACTCCTAGAGCAAGTTTTTCAATCTCCGACGCGTACCATTGATAATCAATCGGCAGTTCCGCGTCGCTCATGTTGTTGCAGGGGCAGACATAGAACCCCTTCTGCACAGCGATCCGGCGCATCACGTCGGGCTTTGACTTCAGCGGCGGCATGATCTTGAACATGGCGTTGCCGAGCCACGACACGTAATATCGCTGTGTCCGGTCCAGCGCCCTGTCGATCTTCCCATCCTCGACCACCAGCGTTGTACCCTTGGTCGCCTTGACGCGCAGCATGAAGTCCATCCTGTCCGGCCAGTCCAACAGTTCGCCCATGATCGAACCACCGTGGAGCAGAATCTTTTCAGCCACCTTGGGGACCACCAGCGCCGATCCGTCTTTGTGCCAGTCCAACTCGTACTCGTAGCGACCTTTGCGCTTGACTGTTCCATTCAGCTTCTCAGCGAGGTAGGAGTTCACGTCGGCAACGAACATCTTGCGATACTCGACGTATTCAAGCGACAGCCTGGTAAGCTGTTCCCAAGCGGCGCAGACCATATCAACAGCCAGCTTGACGCGGCGAGGCATGAACAGCGTGATGCCGTCCGTGTTCGCCTGGATGATCCGAACACCTTTAATCTCCATCAACCGTTCTGCCAGCATCGCCAGCATCAACTGTCCGGCGATGGTGATCCTCATCGTGAACAACGGGTCATAGAAGATGCTGAACTTGTCGTTCGATGCCCCATAGACGCCGTTGAGCGCCAGCTTCAACATGGCGTTCTCCGGTGAGTTTTTCGGATAGGAAACCCGGTCGGCACGCAGCTTGCGATAAACATCCACGAAGGTCGGCCCAAGGTGCGCCGGGTAGAATCCGTGCTCAATGGCGATGGATGGATACAGCGAAGTCACGTCCACGTCATAGATCATCATTTCATCATTGGCGACGAACGACTCGTTCTCCACTGAGGCGTGAATGCCCCCGGTGCCGAACTTGAACTCCAATCCACCAACTGTTGCGGTCAGGTCATCGAACGCGCCCTTGGTCTGCGTGATCGTCGTGTTCTTGAAGTGTTCCAACACTGCATTGAACTGTGGGCTGTTGAACCGGATGAAGTGTGGCACACAGTCGCCCAGGTTGATTTCCCGTCGCTGTGTCTGCCGGGGAGTCCTGCCGTTCTCCGGGCTGTAGTCATAGCACTGGACACCTGCCGCTTCCAGCGCGATTTGGAAAATCTCTTTGCCGATCTTCACATCGTTGTGATTAATGAAGCTGCGTCCATACTTCTCGCCCAACTTCTCACGGAACTCGATCTTGGACAGCGACTCGGTGTAAAACCGCTTGGTCGCCGCCACATCATCAAAGCAGTATTCACGGAGCCTTTTCACGTCCGACTGTTGAAGCCATGTTCCGGGCGGGAATGGCAGGTCGCTGATGTTCGGCAACCGCATGTTGAACTCAAGCGCCTTGAGCGACGTGGTGCGAGCCTTGTTGTCGAAGTGATGAATCTTGAACAGGTCGATTTGCGGAACGAGGTAATCGCTTGGTTTGACCAGATGACGGAAGCGGTCGCTGTCGGGTGCGTTGATGATTGCTTGGCACTTCTGGTAAATCACAGCCGGGTCGGAAATGCCGCCGGTGAGGATCATGTGCAGGATGGGGTAGTCGAACCCGACATTGTTGAAGCCGACCATTTCGGCGTTCTTGGTTCGCAAATCACGAATCCAGAATCGAATGAAATCCAAGTCGCTGTGAAAGGTCGAAATCTCGAACTGTTCCTTGTTGCCGTACTCATCCTCGGCGCACAGCAGGTAACAGTTGGGAAAGCACTCTGTGTCGTACATTACTCGCATGTCATACTTCCAGATAAAAAGGCGCATGTTCCGAAGAACATGCGCTAAGGGGGGATTACTGGAAAAACGCGGGGATGTCGGCGGGAACAGCCGGGGCAGCAGCGACCGCAGAGAACATGCCGGTAACGTCGGGCGGTGCGTCGCCAAACGGCGTACCGTCCTTTAAGAACTGGACAGCAATAAGGTTGCAGCGGATAGCACGACCGAACTGGTTGTCCTGCACCCACGGAGAAACAGCCGCGTTGACATAACAGCCACCATACAGCTTACGAGCCAGCGCAGCACGTTCCATCGTGTTCGCGTTGTCGCAGACTGTTCCATCGGTGCGAACCATGATCGGGGGGCGATCCTCGTTCATCGAGGTCGTGAGGTACACCATTCCGTCATACCCCTCGTAGGGCTTCATCGTGTCCTTTTTGATCTTCTCGGACCCTTTGCCCCAACAGCGAAGGCGACGGTCGTTCTGGATCATGTTGAGGATTGCCGGTGCTTGCTCTTTCCACTTCGCGCTTGCCACCGCGCCGACTTCAGCCATGATGCGAGCGTAGTCGGGATGGTTCGGTGCAAGGATCAAGTCAGCGCCGAACTTCTTATCGCCGTTCGGGAAATTGGCATTCGACACCGCCTCGATAAGTTTCGGAAAAGACAGTCGAACATTGGTCAGTTGAATAGTTTCAGCCATTACAGTTACTCCATTAAGTTAAGAACGCTAATTAAGAAAGCCAATCAGGTGTTGCATCTTGCTGAGGTACAGCCTGGAAAAGTTCCTTCACATCTGTGAACTTCACCCCATCGCGCCGGTCAGCTTCCGGCACAACTGTTAATGCTCCCGCTGTCTTGATGATCAACTGCGAGGATATTACACCGAGTTGCCGTGGCGACAACTGTTTTGTGGTCCCATCGCGCTTCTCCCACACCAGCTTCTCCAACTGTGCCGGACTGATCAGGACGCTACGCCACACTTCACCTTTGGGCACACCCATCTTGGTCAGCTTGCTGGCGGTTTCTTCTTCCGACTGTGCCCACTTCCGGGAGCCGCGCCCTTCCACCGCCTTCAGGCCGGGGATAACATGACCCGCTTTGATTCTGGTCAGCGCTTCTTCCTCGGCAGCCTCGATCATCTTGCGGAGCAGCGGAGCCGCCTCGATCAGTTCCTTCAACTGTTCGTCGGACAGTTGAGAAGGTTCGGCAGACTCAGCCGCCTTCTTCGCCAGGTCCAGGTCAGCGAACTTTATTCCGGCCTTTTCCAATGCGTGATTTGCAGACGCCGAACAGTTGCCGCGAGCCGGACAGTAATTGCATTGCGGTTCGCCGGGAATGAACGGTGCATTGGGGGCATCGGTCGCTTCCGCTTGCCTCGTCATTGCCGGAAGCACGTTGATGAACAGTTCGTCAATCGGAACAACATGCGAAGTAATGGCTGGCGAGCCTTTCAGCGCCACCTTCGGCTGGATGATCGTCATTCGAATATTCTGCGGCAATACATAATGCTTATCGTCGCGTTTCATGTTCAACAACTCAGCCAACACACCAATCGCGTACTGTTCAAGCTGAAGATTGCCCTCGGCGCTGACGTGGTTCATCCCGTCCTTGTAGTCGATGATTTCCAGTTCATCCCGACTGTGAATCTGGACGTCGACTGTTCCCGACATATCGCCCCGGCCAACCAGCGACTTCGGATCGACCTTTGCCTCGGAAATGATTAACGCGTCCTTGCTTCTCGACCGGATGTAATCAACAGCCACCTGAACCCGCGCCGCCCTTTCGCTATCAACAGCGAAGTTGCCTTCGTGGTCGAAAAGCATCGTGCCGATGAAACGTGAAGCGTCGGCAATGCCGTCTTTGGCTTTCAGGCAGTATTCGAGCAGGGTATGACTGTGCGTGCCGTCAATGGCCGATGCGGAAGAACGCCCACCCTCTACCTGATAGGGAAGGCTTGCCTTCACGCTGGCCGGACATGCCGACCAACGATAGCGAGCCGATGGGGAAAGGGTAGCGTGTCCCATTACAGCGCCTCGACGCGTGCGTAGAAATCGGCGTACTTGTCGGCAGGAAGGGACTTGATGTTCGACAGTCCCATGGACAGCAGGATGGTCTGAATGTTGCCGCCCTTGACCGGACCAAGCGCCTTGTACTTTTCCATGCAGTAGGTCATGACGCTGGCCGGGTCGGTCAGCGGGCACGCGAACTCGGGAACAGCCGGAGCAGGGGCAGGGGCAGGAGCAGGGGCAGGAGCAGGGGCAGGAGCAGGGGCAG
>CAZVFG010000081.1:0-6294 GCA_964626125.1 uncultured Methanoregula sp. | reverse complement strand
CGGCTCTTCTCGGTTGACCGCTGTTTCCGGCGCGAACAGGCAGAGGGCCCGACCCGGCTGATGACCTACCACTCCGCATCGTGCGTTGTTGCCGGCGAGGATATCACCAACGAAGAGGGAAAGGCAGTAAGCGAAGCGCTCCTCTCCGCGTTCGGGTACACCGATTTCCGGTTCCAGCCTGACGAGAAACGCTCAAAATACTATATGCCGGACTCCCAGACTGAAGTGTACGCCCGCCATCCTGTGCACGGCTGGGTAGAAGTAGCAACGTTCGGCATGTACTCCCCGTCAGCACTCGCGGAGTATGGTATTGGCATTCCGGTCATGAACCTCGGGCTCGGGGTTGAGCGCCTTGCCATGATCGCGTATAATGCAAACGATCTCCGCCAACTCGTGTACCCCCAGTTCTTCCCCAGACCGGTTGCCGATCACGAGATTGCCCGGGCTGTTCATCTTCGCGACGAGCCGGTCTCGCCCGAAGGAAAGCTGCTTGCTGCTGCCATCGCACGGGTTGCCGCAGCGAACGCATCCGCCCAGGGGCCGTGCACGTTTGACGCGTGGCAAGGCATGCTCGGTGGGGTAAAGGTAAAGGTCGTTGTCGAGGAGACAGAGTCGAACGCAAAACTCTGCGGCCCGGCATGCGCCAACGAGATCTTTGTTCACGAGGGATCAATCCTTGGCGTCCCGGACACTGAGAAATGGAAACCGGTACACACCGGTGGAGTTTCCACCGGCATCACGTACTTAACTGCGGTTGCAGCGCTTGCAGCAGCCCGCATTGAAGAGGCTGCACGGTGTAAGACATCCACAACAGTACAGGTCAAGATGGCAAAACTCCCAAGCGACATCAACCTGAAGATCGAAGACTATGCGATGCGCTATATCACCGACAATAAGAAAAAAGTGGACGTGCGGGGGCCGGTCTTCCTTTCCGTGCGATCCACCATGCAGGAATAATCCAGTCTCCGCTCCTCCTTTTTACCCCCTCTCCTGTACGAATATCCGGTGCTGGATGATACGCCACGAAAGGATCAGGATCTTCTGTGGGGCAAACTGCACGGGAGCATCAAACTTCCCGGTGTTGTGGTTGTAGACAGGTTTTGTTATGGTTTGTCCTGCTTTCAACCGGGCAGTGTCAGACTCAAGCGCTGCAATATTGGCGGCGTCCGGATGGAGCGGGGTGCTATCGAGATGCTTTCGTGCTTCGCGATCGTAGTTGTGGTAATCATCGGGGGTAATGGCGGCGACCAGCTCTAATACCGAAGATCTGCCTGATGGCATTCGGCAACGTAGTTTTGCCGGAACCGCTGTCACCGGCAACTTCGATGGTGAAAATGACCGGAGAATAAGCGATAATTTGCGAAAAATTCGGTCTTTGAGTCATGCCAGTTATTCCTGCAATGCGATGATTTTCTATTAAGAATCTGCGAAGGTGCACGCCCTTCCTCCACCACCTTTTCCAGCCTTCGATCAATCATTCATGCATGACTTGATATTAGAAATAGATAACATTAATATGCTTTTAATGTTAGAAATAAGTAACAAAGGAAGTGACTGAAACGAATTTAAGGAATCTCTTCCGTATCATAGCGGGGACACTAATGCTCATCAGCGGTCTGGTCTCGATTGTCCTGACTTCCGGTGAGGCAATCATTGGTGCTATTTTTCTTACTGCAGGACTTGTCTTTCTGATTACCGGTATTATTAGGCACACGAAATATCGCGATGGTCCAGAATCCGATGAACGATCGAAAAAGATCGGAGCCTACGGGTTATCATATGCCTGGCTGACCGGTATCTTTTTCATGTTCGCGCTGTTCTGGGCAGATTATCTGGGCATTCTACGATTGAGTGCCGGGGTTGCACTTGCACTCTCCATTGTCGTACTCGCTCTGTCTGCACTGATATACCAGATGTATTTTTTCAGGAAAGGGGACATAGAGTGACATTTTTGGTACTGCAGGGTGAATTGCGGTGCGGACAACAATAAAGGAATACCGGACCCGGTTCTCCATGACGCAGAACGATCTCGCAACAAAGGTTGGTGTTCGCCGGGAGACCATTGTTTTTCTGGAACAGGGGAAGTATAACCCGTCACTGAGACTCGCTCACGATGTCGCGAAGGCTCTGCATGCAAGGATTGATGACCTGTTCATTTTCGATGACGATATACAGGAGCCGGAGGAGAGAACGATTCTTGTGGATTAACGAACCGGCTGCATCACTGTCATCCGTTCGGGTTCGCCGCAGCAATCAGCACATTCATTTTTTTATTTCGCAAAGTTCTTTCAGGATCAGTACCGTCGCTTCTTTATCGAGCGGCTGGTTATCATTGCCACACTTGGGGGAATAGATGCAGGAGGGACATCCCTCCTCACACCGGCAGTCGCGGACAAGTTCATATGACGTGGCATACAGCTCGGGAAGGAGTTCGTATGCCTTCTCGGCAAGACCAACACCACCTTCACAGGCATCATAAACAAAAATCGTCGGCTCGCCGCTCTCACCATATGCCGGTGAGGACAACCCGCCGATATCCCACCGGTCACACATGACAAAGAGCGGCATGAGCGCGATAAGTGCGTGCTCCGTGCCGTGCAGCCCCCCGGCAAGATCAAGCCCTCTTTCTGCAACCTTCTGTTCAGTATCGGCGGGCGGAACAAACCAGAACGCTTTTGTCCGGAAGGTCAGTGGCGGAAGAGAGAGTGGCTCAATGCCTATAATGGTGTCCCTGCGTTTGATCTTGTACCCTGTATATCGTTCGGTCACCTCCACGTCACCAAAGGCACACTTCACCCCATTGATCGTCCGGGACTCCAGAGTCCCGATGACCGCAAGGCTCACGTCTTTCAAAGGCTGCGTATAGTAGTCCACATCGGTTTCTGCAACCCTGATGGTGTGCGTTTCCAAATCCATTTCCTTAACAATATAGCTCTCTCCCTGATGGAGCATGATTGCCCCCCGGTGGGCCTCGCGGTATGCGTGCGCCCGGTCCATTGTTTCAAGAAGCCTGCCATTGCACAGGATGCGGAAGGTCTCCCCGGGAATCCCGTCAAGATTCACTGCCTCTGCTGCCCTGCCACGTCCGCCATACACCCACCCGCGGGAAGTCTGCTTCAGCAGGTTCTGTGATGTGAGTTCCTGAAGGAGGAATGAGAACGAATCCCCGAAGAACTGCCGGTCGATGTCATGGCGCAACGGAAGTTCCGCTGCTGCGCAGAGCATATGCCCGGAAACGATGTAGGGGTTTGCGGTATCGACAATCGCATGTTCATGCGAACGCGAGAAGAACTGGTCGGGATGGTGCATGAAGTACTGGTCAAGCGGATTTGCCTGCGCAACAAGAATGGCAAGCGACGGGCCACCTTTCCTCCCTGCCCGTCCTGCCTGCTGCCGGGTTGCCATCATGGTGCCAGGGTAGCCCGAAATGATTACTGCATCCAGTGATCCGATATCGATCCCCAGTTCAAGGGCGTTGGTCGAGACCACGCCTTTCATCGATCCGTCTTTGAGCTGCTGCTCGATTGCCCGGCGTTCTTCTGGAAGGTACCCGGCGCGGTATGTGGCAATCGATCCGGCAAACCGGGAAGATGACCGCCGTGCATCCTCACGTGCCCAGATCGCAACCAGTTCTGCCATCGTCCGGGAGCCGGTGAAGCAGAGCGTCTGGAGATCACCCCTCATACAGGAACCCAGCAGATCCTTTGTCTCCTCGTGGGTAGACCGCTCACCGACCCCATTGTAAAATGGGTTATAGAGGACAAAGTGGTTCCTGCCGTGCGGAGAACCGTCCTTATCCACCAGTTCGAACGATTGTCCTGTCAGCCGCATGGCGAACTCCAGCGGGTTGGCGAGCGTTGCGGTTGAGATGATGAACTGCGGATCGGATCCATAATGGTGGCAAAGGCGCAGCAACCTCCGGACCAGCAGTGCAATGTGGGAACCGAAAACTCCACGGTACCGGTGCGCCTCATCAATAACCACAAACCTGAGGTGGGAGATAAACTCACGCCATTTCGCGTGCCATGCCAGTACCTGGTGGATCTCATGCGGGTTGGAGATGATGATCCGTGCATTCTCACGAATTGCCGGTCGCTTTGACTGCGGTGTATCACCGTCATAGATAGCCGGTCTGGCAGAAATTCCGGTGAAATGTGCCATCTGTTGAACGGTGGCGAGCTGGTCATTGGAGAGTGCTTTCGTCGGGTAGAGGTAAAGCGCCCGTGCCTGCGGATCCGCTGCCTGCTGCTGAAAGACCGGGATATTGAAAGCAAGCGTCTTTCCGCTTGCCGTTGGTGTTGTGATGATCACGTTTTTTCCATTACGGATGTGATTGATGGCATCGCACTGGTGGGTGTAAAGCCGTATCTCTCTCTGCTCAAGGTATCCTGCAATTGCTCCATTGAGCGGGGCATGAAGCTCACCGTACTGTGGGGACTCCGGTTCAGTTATGCCAATATGCATAATCCGCTGCCGGTAGCACGGGTTGTGTCCCAGAAGTCCCAGCACATCAGCAACAGCCATAGATGTCCTCAAGTAACCGGAAGAAGAGCATTGCAAGCGAGACCACGTCCTGCTTGTTGTGCTCAACAACCGGAACCAGCGGCCCGCAGTTTTTTGTTTTCAGGTATGTCTCGTAGAACTCCGGCACCATCTGGCCGGGGATGTCGTCATGGCGGCGTATACCGAAGATCTCCCGCTCGAGCACGCAGAGGCGCAACGAGGGGACCTGATCCCGCCACCTCCGTCGGGAGAAATGAAGCACATCGAAATGGGGGATACGGGAGGCACTTCCCATGCCGTAATAGGCAAGGCGGTCCTGCAGGTACGGGAGATCGAAGGATTTTCCGTTGAAGGTCACGAGCGCCGGCCGGTCGCCCGAAAGGTGATCGCATGCCGCGACCAGCGCTGCCGGCTCTTCGTGGATATCGCGCAGCAGGTACTGGTGGACGACAAGCCTCCCGTTTTCAACCGTCCCGACACCAAAAAGAATAATTGGGCGGGAAAAGAGCCCCAGTGTCTCGATATCAAGGAAAACGTACTCTTCCGGTTCATGGAAACCGGCCATTCCCAGAACAAACGGGTGGGACCGGGAATGCCGTCTGCCAATGAGATTCATGATCTCGGGAGAATTACCTTCTTTCAGGTGCTCGATAACCTGAACAGCCGGGATCCGGAACTTCGGGTGTTCCAGAAGATCATCGATAGTCTGATACCCCCGCGCCTTTAACCGCCTCTGTGTCGTTTCCCCGACACCCCGGATCAGGGTGAGATCTGCGAGGATCTCCGACCTGAACCGCTCGGGATCTACTGCCCCCCCCGCGAGTTTGTGGCAGCTTTTCAGAAGGAAACATGATCCCCCTGCATTTACCAGTTCGTCACCGGAAAAAACGGAGTCAAAGGGCACCCCCTGATACCGATCCATCAGCTGGGACAGGCGCTGCCGTGCCAGGTCGTATTCGGAAGAGAAGACATAGCTGTTCGAAAAACTCGTTCTGAAGACATTACCGTCGCGGATGACTTCATATTCCCGCAGTGTTTCCATGCGCTGCTGCCAGAGGGCGCCAATCCGTGAAGGGGGATGTACAGCAGCCATCGTCAGAATAACAATCCGGAACCGGTGGTTTAAACCCCCCGCTGCGTGGCGTGAAAGTGAAGCAATACTAATGCCTTCACTACACCAATATGATCAAGAGAAGAATCCATTCAGGTCGTTTCCTGACCTGATCCGGACGAAGTGGTCATCAGAATGGATGTCAAAGGTTTTCTTGTCGATCTTGATGGTGTCCTCTATACCGGGGAGCAGGCGATTGACGGGGCGCAGCAGGCGATTGAACTGATCAGGGAAAAAAAATACCAGTTCAGGTTCGTCTCAAATACGACGCGAAAGTGCAGAAAAACGGTATCTGAACGGTTGAGTCGGCTCGGGTTTGACATACCGGAATCCTCAATCTTCACCCCGCCCCTTGCTGCCATCGCCCGGATGAATGCTGCAGGAAAGCACCGCTGCATGCTCCTCACTACGGGCGATGTACATAAGGATTTCGAGCAGTGGTGTGACCGGAACCCTGAAAACAGCACGGCGGATTATGTCGTGATTGGCGATGCCGGGGAAAAGATGACATATGACCGCCTGAATGCTGCATTCCGTGCGGTGATCAATGGAGCCGAGATCATCGCGCTCGAAAAAGACCGGTACTGGATGGCACCGGACGGTCTTATGCTTTCGGCCGGACCATTCGTCGCAGCGCTTGAATTTGCAGCCGGAACAACCGCAACCGTCATGGGCAAACC
>CAZVFG010000080.1:0-6369 GCA_964626125.1 uncultured Methanoregula sp. | reverse complement strand
ATTTTCGAGTGATTAGGTTCTCTTGAGAAAATATTTCAAAGAAATATTTTCGAGTTGCGCAGTCGTTCCAGCAAAGAAGGCCCGGCTGGTGAAAATAATTTTAAAAAATAGTTATTAGCCTCTGCCTCTCCTCGCATGGGCGTTCCTGCACGACATCAGAAAATTGATGGACGTGATAAATTTTTTTTGAGTTTTTTTGTTTTGCCGAAAAAAAAAATTTTATAAAAATTTCAAATATTTTCTGGAATTTTACCGGTCAAAAAATTCAAAAAAATTGGAGCATAGATACAAATAGTGGCGGATGGGATAGTTGTGCATATTCAAATAAAAATAAATTAATATATTCGTGGATTCCTGTCATTATTATAGGCAAGGCTCAAATTTTATGGAAGGCAACCTGATAGAAAAGATTCAAAAAAACCCCAACACCATTCCGGCAATTATTATCTTTACTTCCCTCGTTGCGATCATCCTGAATTTTTATTTACTCTATTTCAACCAGACGGAAATCTTTGATTCCCTGTTTTTTATACCGATTATTCTCGTTGCGTATTTTTATCCCAAGCGCGGTTTGTTCATCACCGTAGGGTACGGAGTGTTGTATTTTCTCATGGTCATGGTGGTACCCGATATACCCGAGACGACGGTAGTCACGAGTCTCGGGCACATAGGAATTTTTATTATTGTCGGGTTCGTGGTAACCTATCTCAGCACCCGGTTCCCACAGGAAATCCCTAAACACCTGGTCGAAATCGTTGAAGTCTCGATTAAAAAAATCTCCCTGATACTGGCTCTTATTGTCATTACATCTCTCGTGGCGATCATCCTGAATTTTTATTTACTCGTGTTCAACCACACGATCATCTTTGATTCTCTTTTTTATTTCCCGATCATTCTCGTTGCGTATTTTTATCCCAAACGCGGTGTATTCATCACGACAGGGTATGCACTTTTGTACCTTGTCATGGTCATGTTGGTGCCCGATGTACCCCGGGAAATCATCGTCACGAGTCTCGGGCACATGGGAGTCTTTATCATCATCGGGTTTGTGGTATCATATCTTGTTTTTCTGTATTCCAAGGAACAGGAAATACACAAACGCCTTGCAGAAATTGTGGAATCCTCAAGGGATGCGATTATCGGAAAAACACTTGATGGAATTATCACCGATTGGAACGAAGGTGCCGAGCATCTGTACGGCTACACCTCAAAAGAGGTCACCGGCAAGTCCATCAGCCTGCTGCATCCTCCGGATCGATCCAATGAGCTCCATTTCCTGCTCGACAAGATCCGGAACGGAGAACCCCTTGGATCCTATGAAACGGAACGGATAACAAAAGACGGGAGGCGGATCTGGGTCTCTCTCTCCATTTCGCCGATAATAGATGAACGCGGTGTTGTTATTGGTGCATCGGCCATCGCACATGACATTACCGAACGAAAGCTTGCAGAAGATGCATTGGAAATGGCGAATAAAAAGCTGCAATTACTCAACAGTATCACGCGCCATGATATCCTCAACCAGATTACGGTTCTTAATATTTATCACAACATGGCAGAAAACACGATTATAAACCCGGAAGCGCTTTCGTTCCTCAAGAAGGCGAAAGATGCTACCGATACCATCAGCCGGCAAATCTCGTTTACTCACGAGTATCAGGACATTGGGGTGAAAAAGCCGATCTGGCATAATGTGCATACATGCATCCTGAACGCCGCTGCGTATTTTAAAAATAAAGCAATCGCTGTTGAACCGTGTAACAAGAACATTGAAATCTATGCTGATCCACTGTTCATTGAGGTTTATTACCAACTCATCGACAACTCATTGACCCAATCTAATAAAATCACCAACATCCGTTGCACCCACCAGGAAGACGAGCACGGGCTCACGCTGGTCTATGAAGACGATGGGGTCGGTATCCCCAAAGAAGATAAACAAAAGATCTTTAATAAAAAATTTGGTGAGAATTCAAAATTTGGTCTGTTTCTGATCCGCGAGATCCTCGCGATAACAGGGATCACCATCACCGAAAACGGAGAGCCGGAAAAAGGAGTGAGGTTCGAGATCCGGGTCCCGAAGGGTGCGTACCGGTTCACCGGTTCTTCTGAACTAACACAATAACAACCACGTTTCATTCCAGGCGTCCCGTGCATCCAGCGTGATATACACGCATTGGGGTACATGAAAACGAATCAAATCACATGACTGGATTTTATTAACCTTATTGACGCTCGGTTGAAAATTCTTTTAAGAATTTTCATATGCCGCCAGTTTCAAAAAACGACATACCGCGCCCGGTAATAATGGAATCTCAGTTTGGGGGATATTAAGGGAATTTGCCGGGGTGTACCCATGGTGCTGATTAATTAATTTCAAGAGCACTGTTATACTCGGAGATTGCCATGCTCGCCAACGCGGACCTTCACATTCACTCTCCCTTCTCCATGGCAACATCAGCATCCATGCAGCCCGAAAACCTCCTCGTTGCCTGTAAAAAGAAAGGTATCCACGTGCTTGGCAGTGGAGACGCCCTCCATCCGGAATGGGAACGGGCATGGGAGCCGTTTCTGACGAACGAAGCGGGTATTGTGATCGTGCCGAGCGCTGAAGTCGAGGACGCAAAGCGGGTTCACCACCTCGTCCTCGCAAAAGATTTTGCGCAGTTCGATGCACTGAGGGATCTCCTGAACCCCCGGAGCCGTACCATGCTTTCAAATGGCAGGCCGCATGTGGCATTCGCCGGGGCAGAGATCGCAGAACGGGTCCATGAAGTGGGCGCCATGATCGGTCCGGCGCACGCGTTTACTCCCTGGACTGCGATGTATGCTTATTATGACCATGTTGCAGACTGTTATGGGAGCGAGCCGATCGATTTTCTGGAGCTCGGGCTCTCTGCGGACAGCTCATACGGCGCCGGCATCCCCGATCTCTGTCATGTGCCGTTCCTTTCCAATTCCGATGCGCACAGTCCCCGGCCGGAAAAGTGCGGGCGTGAATTCAACAGGCTCCGGCTGCAGAACCTTACGGAAAGCAGCGTCCTTGACTGCGTCCGGCAGGGAGCAATCGAGATGAACGCCGGCTTTTTCCCTGAAGAAGGGAAGTACAACCGCACTGCATGTGTCCGTTGCTTCACCCAGTATACTCGTGATGAAGCGGCAAAACACCAATGGCGGTGCCCGCATGACGGGGGCATCATAAAAAAAGGCGTCTACGACCGGGCACGGGAACTATCCGTTGGTGAGCCCGGCATCCGCCCGCCATACCTTCATATTGTCCCGCTCGGGCAGATCATTCAGACCGTGGAAGGTGCATCGTCACCGTATACAAAGAGGTGCCGTGCCGTGTACGAATCGTTCATCACTACGTTTGAAAACGAGATCGAGGTGCTCGTCAACACTCCTGTTGCAGAGATCCGTTCCGTGCACAAGAGAACTGGGGATGCAATCGATGCCCTGCGGAATGGCAGGGTCATCCTCCATCCCGGTGGCGGCGGGAAATATGGCACGTTCTCGTACTGAAGGATTGGTCCATACCGGCGGAGTTCCTCTTCACCATGCGTAAATATTAATGAAACTGCGCTCCAACATGATCACTCAATGCTCAAAGTACATCGGGATATTTGCGGGTATTGCGGGTGTTGCGTGTCGGTCTGTCCGGAAGGATCCCTCGAACTGATCGATGCATACCTCTGTGTCGAGAAGAGCTGCACCAGTTGCGGGATCTGCGCCAAGGTCTGCCCGCTGGGGGCACTGGAGGTCGTGAATGAAAAAACACTATGACCTTCTCGTGATTGGTGGCGGTCCTGCGGGAGCGGTTGCAGCGCGGACCGCGGCAAAAAAAGGGTTGTCAGTCTGCCTTGTCGAGAAGCGTCCGGCAATCGGGGCCCCGGTCCGCTGTGCAGAGGGGATCGGGCGGGCAGCGCTTGCTGAATTCATCGAGCCCGATGAGCGGTGGATCTCAGCGGAGATGACCGGTGCAGCAATTGTGGCGCCCGATGGCACCATGATGAGACTTGAGTCCAGTCTGGCAGGTAACAAGGTGGGGTACATCCTTGACCGCAAGATCTTTGACCGCGAACTTGTGTGGCAGGCTGCAGAAGCAGGATCGGATGTTTCGGTGAAGACACGGGCGGCTGCCCCCATCATGGAGGACGGGATCGTAAAGGGTGCAAAGCTGGAGTACTGCGGCAATATATCGAACGTGACCGCAGATGTGGTGGTTGCCGCCGATGGTGTTGAATCCAAATTTGCGAGATGGTGCGGGATCGACACCACGGTGCCTGTCCGCGAGATCATGAGCGGAGCCCAGTATGTGCTCACCGATATCGACATCGACCCGCACATGACCGTATTCTATCTGGGCAACGAGGTCGCTCCTGAAGGCTACCTCTGGGTCTTCCCCAAGGGTGAACGCTCGGCAAACGTCGGGATCGGGATTTCGGGAAAGAAGAGCGGAAAAGGGCACCGTGCAATAAATTATCTTGACAAATTCGTGCACCGAACATTCCCGAAAGGAAAACCGATTGAGTTTATTGTCGGTGGGGTCTCGGTCTGCCAACCGCTGGAATGCACGGTGGCTGACGGGCTCATCATCACCGGTGACGCAGCACGGGTGGTCGACCCCCTCACCGGTGGCGGGATATATAATGCAATGTTCACCGGCCGCCTCGCCGCGGATGTCGCAGCGGACTGCATTGCAAAAGGCAATACCGGCAAAAAAGCCCTGATGGCATATGACACGGGATGGCGCACTTCAAAAATGGGCAGGTCCATCGGGCGCAACTACCATATCAAGGAATACCTGATCAAATTGCCCGATGAGAAACTGAATGCAATTATCCGGTCGGTCTCAAAACTGAACCTCACCGAATTTTCCACAATCACCCTCATAAAAGAACTGATGAAGGTGAACCCGAAACTGGTGGTAGAGCTGGGTGTGCTTGCTGCCTCACTGCGTTGATCTCTTGAGTTGTTTGTTCAACAGGCGCAGGCATTCATCCTCTGCCTCTTTTTTGGTAAATACGGTAAACGTGTCATCTGCCTGGACGACAACATTGCCGCTCGGGATGATGAGATCAGCCGTCCGACACCGGATTGCGATAAAGACAAAATCCTTTACCTTGAGTTCCCGGATCTCGTGCCCGACAATGGGCGCACCGTTTTTTGCAACGATCTCAAATATTGATCCTCCGGGGATCCGGGTGACCTGCTGGAGTTGCGGGTTCTCTGTCCCCTCGTAAAGCCTTGAGGCAACCAGTTCAAAGGGGTTTTCACTGATCCGGCCCCCCATTCCTTGAAAAATTCTGAATGGGTTGGTGATTAACAATCGCGACGACTCAACGTACGCGGAACCTTTTTTTCGAGCCAGCACGCCATCAGGTTCACGGTATCATCGCTCGTCGTTGCCACGAATGCGTCAGCCCGGTCGATCCCCGCTTCCTCAAGGACTGACTTGTCCGTAGCGTTACCCGTGTTTGCCAGCACATCGTGGTGTTCGAGAATATCGCTGCAGGGCGATTCGTCCTGATCGATAAACGACATTATTGCGGTGTTCAACCGCCTGCCCGACAAGGCATCTCCCGATCCCTCCAAGACCCACGATGCTGATGTACATGGCTATCGGTTCCATCATCTCCCTTGAAATAATTTGCGCATGAATTCTGATCTGTGATCTGCGGAGTAGACGAAGCCGGCAAGGGTTCGGTACTCGGGCCGATGGTGGTCGCGGCGGTGGGCGCTCCCTCCGATGATGTGTTTTTTGACCTTGAGGTAAAAGACTCCAAATTGCTCTCTTCAGAGAAACGCGAACATGTTTTTAAGCTGATTGGGAAGCGGTGCAGTATTGCCACGGTCATCATTTCTGCCGAGGAGATCGATGCACGGCGCAAGGAAATGTCGTTGAATGCATGTGTTGCGCGGGCACACGCCGCAGTCATCTGCAGGCTTCAGCCTGCAATCGCGTACGTTGACGCATGCGATGTGAACCCGGAGCGCTATGCCCGGATGGTGAAAGAGAATCTCGAAGGAATTGTATGCAGGATCGTTTCTGAACACCATGCCGACCGGACCTACAAAATTGTGTCTGCCGCAAGCATTGTGGCGAAGGTGGTACGGGATCGCGAGATCAGACAATTTTTCCAGACGTATGGAGATATCGGTAGTGGTTACCCTTCGGATCCGGCGACCATTGCATTTCTTTCATCATATATCAAAACGCATCACCAGCCGCCAGCCTGTGCCCGGAAGAGCTGGAAGACTGTTGGTAACCTGATCGCAAACGATGAACAGAGCACTCTTTTCATCGATCAGGGCCCGGATTAGCAACTGCAGCATAAAGCCCGTCATTGCCCCCTTCTCATCGTGCAG
>CAZVFG010000079.1:0-6411 GCA_964626125.1 uncultured Methanoregula sp. | reverse complement strand
AACCCCGAATTCTGTTTCTAATGCCCGAAGCTAAAAGCTATCTAACTGAATGGCAGAAAACGAATACTGACCAAACAAATAATGCTGCCAGCGAAGCATTGAGCGGGGTGTTCAGTAAAATGGAATTGTATGTTTTACGGCTTGCATTAATACTTGAATTGATGCGCTTTGCTTGCAATGAAAGCAACAAGCAAGCGGTTGGCATTGATGCGGTCAAAGGCGCTGTGAAGCTTGCTGAATACTTTAAAAAAGCAGCGGTCAAAGTCAATTGCATTTTGAATGATAGCAACCCGCTGGATAAAATGCCAGCCGACAAGCAGAATTTATTTAATGCATTGCCCGAAGTATTCACAACTGAATTGGGCTTGCAGATTGCCGAAGCTTTGGAAATACCTGAACGAACATTCAAGTACTTTCTTAATGATAAGGAACTGTTCACACGATTAACGAGGGGGGAATACGAAAAAAGATTTTAACCGAAAGCACCTTGCACTTTTGGCACTAATTGCACGAAGCAAGGCGGGAAGTGCAACAAATGCAACAAGTGCAAACCATACTTAAGAAAATGAGAGAATTTAACGAGCCATTACCTGAATTGAAATTCGATAAAAACAGATTTCGTGTTAAGCATTGCCCGTGCGGTAAAAGCAATAAGGACGGCAAATTTTCGCCATATGTGGGGCACGAAGCAAAGGGCTATTGCCATTCGTGCGGTGAAACCTTCCTTCCTGAACTGCCAAAGCTTGAGCAATGGAACAGCACAGAGCCACAAATTTTTAATGTCAAAACGGAAACAATTCAATTTATCATTACACAAAAGGTTATAAATTTTGAGGTAAGTGAGGAAAATTACTTTACCGAAATTGATATTTATAAAAATAGTCCGAAGGGTATTTTGTTCCACTATTGTTTAAACGGGCTGCTAAAAAGATTGAACACGTTTAAAAACATAAATCAAAACAAGATTGATAACCCCGCAATTCTTAAAGGGTTGTATTTTGACGGAACAAGTGGTGAGTTTTGCAAACATACCGCTCCATTCATTTTTTTTGATATTGATGTAAAAGAAACCGAGAATATCGAACTTTTAGTACCTGAAAAAAACAAGCTTGTATTTGATTTTCTTAAAAGTGCAAGCATTTTAGTTTGGAGGTCTAATAGTGGAAGGGGCATTGCGGGAATATTGCACACACCCCAGTTTAATAAAATTGACAAATGTCAAACGGAATTACACCTGACCATTTCTAAATCTATTTATATTTTTCTTTCAGGTTTGATTAAAGAAGCAACAGGAATAACTGTGCACTTTGATTTTCAACAAGGCAAGTTCAGACAAATTCGGTATTTGGCGGAACAGAAGGAAGCAGCTGTTATTAATAGCACTCCATTGAGTTTTTCATTTACCAAACCCCAACCGAAGCCCGCTTCATTCATTTCGAATGAAGTATTTAAAGCAAGCCTGAAGGCATACGAAGCGAACTGCTTTGTTCAATATCTGAATGAATTGTTTGGGGTTGAGGTTGCCAGCGAATTGATTAAGAAATATTTCATTGGCACCTCAAAGCATTGGCAAGGTGCAACCGTGTTTTGGCGAATTGATAAGAACGGCAAAATTAGAACGGGCAAAATAATGCTTTACAATGCCACCACAGGCAAAAGAATACAGAAGCCATTCGATTATATTAACTGGGTGCATTCATTGCTTAAAACGCCTGAATTTGAATTAAAGGAATGCTTATTTGGTGAACACCTTCTTATTGACAAAACAAAGCCTGTTGCAATTGTTGAGAGCGAAAAAACAGCTGTGATTGCCAGCGTTTATTTTCCGCAATTTATTTGGTTAGCAACTGGGGGTAAGGACGGGCTGAAGGCAGAAAAATGCAGCGTACTTGCTGGACGAACTATTAAGCTGTTCCCCGACCTCAACTGCTTTGATAAATGGAGCGCCATTGCGAAGAAAATTTTCAACCCTGAATTGGTTGAGGTTTCCGATTTACTTGAGCACAATGCCAGCGAAGCAGAACGAAAGCAAGGGCTTGACCTTGCCGACTATCTTATAAGGTTTGATTTTCGGGAATTCACCCAACCTGAAGCAGAAGCAAGCCAACCGCCCCCAGCCGTTCAGGAAGTTCCAATTTTGCCAACCAATGAAGAACTGCAATACAGTAAAATGGCAGCCAGCAACCCGTACGTTGAAATGCTGGTTAAGCAATTGGGGCTGGTTAGCGCCACCACAGGCAAGCCTTTAATGAAGTTCGATGTTTGAAAAAAACAAAAATTTACAGATATGCCACACAGAAAAGGAATAACTAATAACCCTTTTGGTAGACCGAAGGGAACGCCAAACAAAACAACCGCTGAAATGCGGGAAGCCATACAGGCATTTGTTGAGCGGAATATTCAGCAAATGCAAGACGATTTCGACCAGCTTGACAGCGCTGAACGCTTAAGAATTTTAGAGCGGTTTATGCAGTATTTGTTACCCCGTTATGCTTCGCAGCCAGTCGAGCCAATAAACACCAATTTAATAGAGCCATTGGTCATTGTTCTGACTAAAAATTCGGAGAATGAAGCAGAAAAATCGGAAAACTAATGCATTCAACAGGCGGTTGAAATATCATTAAGAGCACCTTTAATGAATGCATCAAATTCCTGAAGGTATCTATTCGAAAATTCGGGCTGTTCTGTTTGTATGCCTGTTCTGTATTGCACGAAAAGCCGAAACAATACAGGCAGTTCCATTTGAAAAAAGCCTTCGGTTTCCTTCAGTTTATTACTTGTCTGTTCGAAGTTCAAAACTGGGTGCATAAGAAGTCCTAATTTGAGGTTTGTGTTACAATTGTGTTACAATTCCCGAAAATGACAAAGGGCTGCTTCGCTGCAACCCTTGATTTCATTGGTGGAGAATACCGGATTCGAACCGGTCACCTCTTGCCTGCCAGTCAAGTCCAGCCCCATAAACAAGCAAATGAAAAGCATATAAAAAATTATGCTTAATCCTTTTATTTAAAAGGTTTTTAAGGGGTTTAATCTTATGCTTATTATTTGTTTGTTTATGCTTGTTGTGTTACATTTGTGTTACAATTGTGTTACAAAGTATGAAAACGGCAAAAGCGCAAGCAAGCATTTATTTGGACGAATTAAGAGTTAAGAAGAACGGCAAGTGTGCTGTAAAAATTCGCATTACATACAACAGGCAGCGTTCTTACTTTCCTACTGGCATTGATTTAACGCCCGAAGAATTTGAGCAAGTTATGCACGGGCAAAGGCGCACAGCTGAACAAAAGGAAGCGCTTTTAAAGCTTAACCATTTATTCGGTAAGGCAGAAACACTTATTGACAAATTGCCCGTGTTCACCTTCAGCGCATTTGAGGAAAATTATTTAGAACAGCGCAACACTCTCAATAGCGTTTCATTCGCATTTGATAAATGCATTGAGCAGTTAAGGAATGAAAACAGATTCGGAACAGCCGACTGTTATGAGTATGCAATAAGGAGCATTACTGAATTTAATAAAGGGAAGGATTTAACCTTCGCAGAAATTACGCCCAACCTACTTAAGAAGTACGAAATCAAAATGCTGAAGGACGGCAAAAGCGCTTCAACCATTGGAATCTATTTGCGCTGCCTTCGGGCAATTTATAACCAGCAAGGCATCGATAAAAGTTTGTACCCGTTTGGTGAACAGAAAAGCAAGTATTCGATACCAACCAGCCGAAACATTAAGAAAGCGCTTACACATGAGGAAATTGGTAAAATATACCACTATGCAGCGCCAACAGGAAGCACCAAAGAAATGGCAAAAGATTATTGGCTGTTCCTGTATCTGTGCAATGGAATGAATGTAAAAGATTTCTGCTTGCTTAAATGGAGCAATATTGACGGGCAAATACTAACCTACAAAAGAGCCAAAACACAGAGCAGCCGAAAAGAAAGCAAGCTTATTTCTGTTGCATTGAAGCCCGAAACGCTGGAAATAATCAAAAGGTGGGGGCAACCATCCATTTCAAAAGAAGCATACATTTTTCCGCACCTTAAGCAAGATTTGACCGCTGAAGGCGAACGGGCAACATATAAGCAATTGACTAAAATAATCAATGAGTATATGAAGCGCATTTCTTCTGAACTGGGATTGAATAAGGAAGTAACAACCTACTTTGCACGGCACAGCTTCGCAACCGTGCTGAAGCGTTCAGGCGCTAAAATTGAAATGATAAGCGAATTGTTGGGGCACAGTTCTGTTGCTGTTACCGATAGCTATTTGGACAGCTTTGAAATGGAGCAGATACATAAAGAAACTGATGCGCTCACAGCTGCATTCAGGAAGGCGAATTAATCATTAAAGGATAAAGGACAAATGACAGAAGAACAGCTTGAGCAATATCTGAATGCAGATATTGAAACACGGTATTCGATACATAAAGAATACTATTTTAAAGAATACCCCAAAAGCAATATTGAAAATTTCCACGAATTTGAAGCAGCATTTTTGCAGCGGGAAATTTCAAAATATAGCACCAAAGAAAGGGTGCTGCCAAAAGAAACCCAAATTTATCTGTGCCAGTTAAAAGTGCTGGAATACATTAAAAAACTAATTGCAGCACCTCAACAAGCAAAAGCGAAGCCTAAGAAATTGACGGCACCTGTAATTAGTTTGTTTTGCACTTTAATAAATGACAGCGGAACTATACTTAGAGAGCAGAATGAAAACATTGAAAATTATTGCAAGCGAATATGTGAGCAATTTGATTTACCATACACGGCAAGGGTTAGGCAAAATTTTAACCTTACCAGCAACACCAAAAAAAATAGACAGAATTTGAGAAATAGGCTTCTGCCTAATATTGAAGCCGAAGCCCAAATAAAACTGCAACATTATTTAGATACCAAACACCCAACAGAACAGAATTTGTTCGTTTGATTGAACGTACATAAAAACGTACACCCCCTGTTTGTGATAAAATCTTTGTGAAACTTAATTCATAAAGAAATATGCAAGCAGTAACCATTACCCAAATTACACCGCCTGAACTTGAGCAACTAATCGAATGCTCAATCAGAAAAGTGTTAGGCAGTCAGAAAACGCCACCCCCAGCCGAAACAGAGCGCTGGTTTGACCTCAACGAACTTTGTCTTTACATTCCTGACAAACCCAGCAAGCCGACCGTGTATGGCTGGGTGAATGCTGGCACTATTCCCGTGCATAAAGGCGGTAAAAAGTTGAGGTTTCTGAAATCGGAAATTGATAGCTGGCTTATGCAAGGCAGAAAGAAAACGCTTGCAGAAATAACCAGCGAAGCCGAAGCCAATCTAAAAAGGAAAGGGGGCAAAAATGCATAATGCACCTACACCCCCTGAAAATAAAGGACAGGACAAAGATACAATAAACTTTGAGTTTGATAAATACAGCATTGGCGCTGAAGAACTTAAAGCAGAAGGCGCACCAAAGGCAAGCAAGCAAAATACTAACCCGTTCCCAGTTGAGGTTTTCCCGCTGACTGTTCAGCAAATTATTACCTCAACAAATGAATGCTTGAATTTTCCAATTGATTTTATTGGCGCTTCATTGATTTATGCCGCTTCGGTTGCCATTGGAAACACTCACAGAATTCAAGTAAAACGAGGCTTCCAACAAAGTGCTGTTTTATACCTTGCAATTGTTGCCCGTGCTGGCACGAATAAGAGCCACCCCTTAAGCTTTGCATTGCAGCCAATCATTGAACAGGACAGCAAAGAATTCAAACAATATGCACAGCAAATGAAGGTTTGGGAACATTACCTCAACCTATCAAAAAAGGAACGTGAACAGCAACAATTGCCTGAAATGCTTAAGCCTGTTTGGCAGAAGTTTATTGTTTCCGATTTCACCCCCGAAGCGCTTGCAGAAGTGCACAATAATAACAAAAGGGGAATTGGTGCATATGTGGACGAATTAGCGGGCTGGTTTAAAAATTTCAACCGATACAATAAAGGCAGCGAAATGGAATTTTGGTTAAGCCAATGGAGCGGGGCTGCAATAAATATAGACCGCAAATTGGGAATGCCTGTAAGCATACCGCACCCATTTGTTTCCGTAGCTGGAACCATTCAAAACGGAATGCTTAACGAAATGGCTAAAGATAGCCGAACACAAAACGGCTTCATTGATAGAATACTGTTTGTTATTCCTGAGAATGTAAAAAAGCAATACTGGAGCGAAAATGATTTACCGCCAAATGTTACGGAAAACTGGCAGCGTATCATTACTGCATTGCTGAATATGCCAATTGAATTTGATGCATTTGGGAGGAAGTCCTGTATAATAATAGAGTATGAATTCTACGCAAAATATAAAGAATATTTATCGGGATATCCACAAAAAGATAGAATCCTGTTTGGCTGAATTCAAACAGCTTTTTCGAAAAGGGACT
>CAZVFG010000078.1:0-6546 GCA_964626125.1 uncultured Methanoregula sp. | reverse complement strand
AATCTGATATTTATTAATAAGGCAATTGCTTTTTGATCTGATAAGAGGCTGTTACCTGAAGGAAATCATAAAAATGTACTCTGCAACATGCTGAAACTGCCCAAAGGGCTGTTGAAGCTGGAGAAGAATTCATTAGAATTCTTCGAGTGCGATCGATCGCGGGATCGGGTTGGGTCTTTATAACTCCGGAATTTTTTCGCCCATGGCTGTAAGCAGTTCTCCGGACAACCAAATTCAGAAAAGATGATTAAAGCCGGCCGTACTTTTTATGAGCCTGCTCAATGGTGAGAATATCGTGGACTTTTACGATCCTTTTCTCTTTGTCCACACTGTAAAATGCGGTGTATGTACGGGCGATATGAAGCCGGTAGATTTCCCTGCCACCGGAAAGAACCAGTTTTTCCTTATCACCGCCACTGCCGGGAAATGGATTCTCTTCAAGATCGTTCAGGGCGCTTTTGATAATTCGCCGGGACTTTTCCGGTACGACGCCGATGAATGCATCGGCAGTATTCCGGACCTTTACATCAAAGGTCAATCGTTAATCTCCGAAAGGGACACGTACTCCGAGTCCGGGCGGCTCTCCCACATCTTCACATCTTCCTCAAGCCGGGCTTTCTTGACCCGTTCAATCATGTCCTCAAGGAGATCATCATAGGTCTGACCGGCTCCCTTCATCTCTCCAAGTTTTTTCCAGATTGGCTCTGATACCGGAATCCGCTTTACCGCTGTCATGATCATGTTGTAAGCATTGTAAATACTTAAAACCTTTACAAAGGATTGTTGGTTCCCGGATTCCCTCTGCCCACAGCTCCGTCTCCCTTCATCTTCGTAGGATCACCCCTGAACCTTTTTTAAAAAAGATTTTCGTTAATCAGTCCCAATAACCTGTTTATTCCGGCGACTGGATCCGGAGGGGAAACATGCTGACAGGAATTGGTGATGTTGCAGCTACGTCGTTTGTCACGCTCTATTGTCATGCCATAGAGACCGTTTCTGACAATCCGATATTATCCGACCCGAAATCCGTTGAGATCACGACCGAACTGAATAAAACGCTCTCCTGCTCAAACCATACGCTGGACAGGATCCTTGTTGCCGGCACGCTGGACAAGAGGCTCGTTGTCCATATTGCACTCCGTGCAAAAAAATACGATGACTATGCACGGGATTTCTTACAGAGGTTTCCGGACGGCGTTGTTGTCAATATCGGCTGCGGGCTTGATTCCCGGTTCCTGCGGATCGATAACGGGCGCGTGGTCTTTTACGATCTTGACCTGCCGGAGATCATCGCGATCAAAAAAGCCTTTTTTTTCGAGACTGAGCGGTATCACCTGATCGCCTCCTCGGTACTCGATTTTGGCTGGATGGCGCCGGTCCTGCGGCACCAAGGGCCGTTCCTGTTCATGGCTGAAGGGGTGTTCATGTACCTGGACGGGGAGGCTGTCCGGTCACTGGTGCTGGAGATCCAAAAAAAGTTCCCGGGATCCGAACTGGTCTGTGAAGTGGTTAATTCGGTGTGGCTCAGGTCCCCGCTCAAAAAAATGCTGGATTACAAGCTGCAGCGGCAGGTGCACATTGGAAAGGATGCCATGTTCCGGTCCGGTATCCGCGACGGCCGGGAGATGGAACAATGGCACAGCGGGATCCAGTTCCTTGACGAATGGAGTTACTTTGATTCTGATGAAAAGAAACTGGGCTGGCTCAAAATCTTACGGCACATTGAACTCATCCGGAAGACCCAGTGGACGGTCCACTACCGGCTGAACTGATCCGGCCGGTGCCGGCGTGGCCCGGGTGTTGTCCAATCCTCAGGTGGTGGTGCAGCCGGGAGCCGGTGGTGGCGGTTGCGCCCCGGGCTGGAACCAGCTGGGTGGGGAGGGGGGAACCGGAGAGCCTGGCAGAGGAAAAAAATTTGTTTTTATTGCAGGAGCAGATAACCGCTACCACATTCTTTCAGGAACCCGAAGATTACGTGCAGTGCTGTGCAGCTGCTTGTGCAGCGGCGATGCAGTTAATGGTCTGGCCGGCGCCAGTGCAGCGGAAGTAAGCGCCATCCGAGGTGTGGTAATATGCTGCGGTAGTGTCGCCGTGGAGGCCGCTCCAGTAGCAGGTGCAGGATTGTATCTGGCAGCGGCCTGCATCTATCCATCCGGAGCACTGCAGGTTGTTTTGGACCGGGCAGCCGGTACGGCTGTCCATCTCCACGCTGGACGTGACCCCGGTGTAAGAGCCCGATGACTGCGTATGGCATTTGCCATCATAGTAATACGGGTACCCCTCCGGGCAGCAGTAACCTCCGCTCGTGTCGTATTTGTAATACCCTTGGGAACACTGGTGGCATGTACCGTCGTAGTAATGCGGGTACCCTGCCGGACAGCAATGTCCCTGGCTTGTGGTGTATTGAGAGTAACCGGGTGAACATGTTGAGCTCCCGCTTGCACTCTGCGTATGGCATTTGCCATCATAGTAATACGGGTACCCCTCCGGGCAGCAGTAACCTCCGCTCGTGTCGTATTTGTAATACCCTTGGGAACACTGGTGGCATGTACCGTCGTAGTAATGCGGGTACCCTGCCGGACAGCAATGTCCCTGGCTTGTGGTGTATTGAGAGTAACCAGGGCTGCATGAACCAGAACTTTCCCCGTTACCCCAAAAATTGCCATTCGTTGAACTGTCAAGGCAACCGCTGAAGAGCACAAAAATAATCATTATCCCTGCGACGGTGCAAAGAGGTAATCCTGCAAACTTCAATTTTTTCACACCTTTCAGGTATGTTACCGCAGGCTTTGATCGTGCAGTAATCCGTACCTATGTCGACATAGGATGTCTTTGAGTAAATTAATGTATGGGTCATCGGTAAAGGGTTGATTCGATTTTTTATATAACGATAAAACCCAATTTTTTTTTACGATTCATATCTGCAAATTGCGCGATTGAGCAGCCGTGACCAGTGGTAGCGCCCCGCCGGGCCGGGGTGGAGGTGTGCTGTCGCGGGGCCGGGAGAAAAAAACGGGCCGGAAGGATTGTCTCTTCTAGGCCCGGTGGTGAAATGATCCTTTCGGATTATGGTTTGTTCCGGAGCATGCCGGTGTGTTGGCTCTTTACCCCGTTGCCGGAATCAAAGAAATAATCCCAGCTTGTCGGGCTGATGCTGTATGCCGGCGTCGATATGGTCCACCCCTGCGGGAATTTCACCGCATGCGGGATCCCGCAGGTCCCGGTGTCAGGGTCGACAACGATAACGCTGCTGAGCTGTTTTCCGTTTGAATTTGCATCAAGGCCGTCCAGCTCGGCGCCTGAACCGTACCCCGTCCCGGTCGAGAATGTCACGACAAACGTGTCCGTGCCCGGCTGCTGGAACACTCCCTGCCACGCGCCCTGGAGGCAGGTGCTCAGGTTCTCGTACGACGATGATCCCCGTTGCGTCTGCACGGCGGCATTGGGATCGCACGGCCCGCCGTTATCCTTCCGGAACCGGGCATGGCCGGCTTCTGTGCACCGGTGACAATCGCGACTTTGCCTGACAAATCTTTGGGGTTCATCTCCATCTGTCCTTTATTCCTCAAACATAGGTTTGGTTGAGTCGCTTGTTTACCCGGTGAGGGTATTATAGTTTTCGCGGTTTTTTTGTAGCATCATGGCATCGTTGATCCATGCTCTGATGCAGCAAGGTCGATCCGGTCGAATGCACCACAGAAGGCAGGGTAGTTAAGGCAGGCCGGGCACCTGCCAGAAAGTTTTTTGCCTGAATACATAATAATCGTCATCGGAGGTGATTCCGATGTGTTCAGTCGGTGGCCCGATGACGTTCGATACCTTTTGCGTTGAAAGCGATTCGTACCGCTGCAACGACTGCGGCGAGGAATTCATATACAAGGGCAAGAAAAAAGCCGCCTGTCCGAAATGCAAATCCAAAAAGGTAACAGCCGTGTAATCCTGTACCCGATTGAGGGATACGGGGCTGCGATACCTGTGGTTTTTGATCCGATCCGGGGATTAAAGGGTTGTCTATTCTCCGCAGCTGACCGGAGTATATGATTCGACAAGGACGATCTCACACCCGGCGGGATACGCATCGTTTCTCACCGTACTTGTGTCAACACGGTACGTCCTGCCCTGCGAGGTTCCACGGATATCCACCAGTTTCCCGGTTATGATCAGGCAGCTGCCGACCTGCGCCTTCTTCACCTCGGTCTCGAGCGCTGAATCCAAAAAGACAAGGTGGTTGTTGCTGATGTGTTCATCGATATACTCCTCCATGAGGCCAACGGCCTTCGGGATATCGTAGCTGTATTCGAGCGTGCGCCCCCCCATCGTGAATGTAAAGAACGAGAGGATCCCGGGCTTCAGCAGGTCGCCGTTTGCCACCGCGAGATCGAGTGAGATGATGCCGTCTGGCATCGTGGCCGGGTACTCGTGCCTCCCGACAACCTTGCCGGCAAGGGTATAGGTATTGGATGCAAGGAAGGTAAACTGCCATCCGCCCACGTCTTTTGTGAACTGCTGCTGACTGGAGAGCTGGCTTTGGTAGAAGCCGCCGTTACCATCAGGCAGCCCCGAGGTCTGGGCATCAGATGTTCCTGCACCAAAGAAAAAACTCCAGACCAAAAATCCGATGATAATGAACACGACGAGGATGACTGTCCATTCCAAAAGGGTACGGATGCGGCTCATAGGTAAAACCCGGTAGCAGGGTAAGGAGGAGAATCTGCTCCTGATAGTGTATTCCCGCGGTTCCTCAAATATCAACGCACGAATCCAGGCCGGTCTTCCTGCACTATTTTTATCATCCGGAGCCGGTATTAATCAACGTGTGAACACGTATGCCGCCGCATGGTGATACACGGGACGGCCCGGTCGAAAAAGCAGCGACAAAAGCGCTGGAGACTAAAAAACGTCAATTATATCCTTATCCGGGTGCCAGAGGAATAATCAATGAAAGTTGTGATCGATCGTTCAGACTGCACGAGCTGCGGTACCTGCTATGATACCTGCCCGGAGTTTTTCGAGGAGGACCCTGATGATTCGTTCAGCCGGATCATCGAAAAGTACCGGCTCAACGGGGATAAATCGCAGGGCACACCCCCGGCCGATGCCGAAGGGTGCGTGCAGGACGCCGCGGACCTCTGCCCGGTCCAGATCATCAGGATTGAAGAAGAGTAACGCATCCGTGCCACCACACGCTGCTTTATGAGATTTAAGGTATATCCTTGCGCATGGCCTACATGATGGATTATATGTGGGGAGGATGGGATGGCGGGTACGGCTTCCCGTTCTGGGGCTGGGGAATGACGCTCATCTGGCTGGTCTTCTCCCTGATTATCGCATACCTGGTGTACCGGGACGCAAACGACAAGAGAATGAACGGCCTGCTCTGGGGAGTGCTTGTGCTCATCCCGATGGCGGGTATCGTGTTCCTGATCATTTACATCATCATCCGGGAGACCGGTATCCAGAAAACTCCGCCTGGTGAGAAGAGTGCGATGGATATCCTGAAAGAACGGTACGCTAAGGGAGAGATCACAAGCGAACAATTCCAGAAAATCAGTGAAGACCTGAAAAAATAAAAAATAAGCGATTCAATGTTCAGGTACCGGAACCGGGATCAATCCCCATTCACTACAATCTTGCATGGATCCGTGTAATCGCTGGTCCGGCACCCCATATAAGAAGGCCGTCGTTGCCACGCCAGATGTCTGGCCCGGCATGATCCCGTCGTGCGAGACCAAAAAGATGTATCTACAAAAAGACACCAGGAGAGAATGACCATGGCGGAAAAACAAAAATGTGAACACTGCGAGAAGGATGCGATCGGGTTCCAGTCATTCGGGTGCTGTTGTGCCTATGTCTGCCGTGACCATGCTGACAATCTCCTTCTCGCACTCAAGCCCGGTGAAAAGAAGTCGTCCGGTGAATGTTACTTCGAACGATACGATACGACTGATCACTGATCATTCCCCAAAACGATGAGGGATGCAACTCCCCACGACCTGAAATAAATTTCCGGGCATAACATCAGATCCCTTCAAACCGGCCGGGAGGTTGGCCGGCTCTTGCGTTGCGGTGCAGCTATAGGCCGGTGTGGCTGGAACCGGCCGGTGTGGCAGGAGGTTCACCGTACCGTGATTAAGCTGGGACGGTTTCCCCACAACCTTTAACGCCTCTCCCGCTGAACGAGAACGCGGGACAAGGTGTTTCCACATGCCATCAAAACTTATGGAGTACTTCAACAAATCTCCGAGGCTCGGGACGCTCAGCACCGCCGACAAAACGGGAAAGGTCGATTCCGCCGTTCTGGGCTCGCCCCGCATGACCGACGAGAAGACCGTGGTCGTGGGGCTTGGGAAGAACCGCACGCTTTCAAATCTCCAGCAGAACCCGCACGCGGTGTTCCTGGTCATGGAGCCGGGAGCAACGCTTGCGGACTGGAAGGGGATCCGGGTTTACTTGGAGGCAAAGAACATCGCGAAATCCGGGCCGGTGCTCGACAACTACAAGGCCCAGATGGCGAAGGTTGCCGGGGAAGATGCGGCAAAGATGATG
>CAZVFG010000077.1:0-6640 GCA_964626125.1 uncultured Methanoregula sp. | reverse complement strand
CTGGTCCATGATCAAAAAGCAGGTCAGGCCTGCAGTTGTGATCTTTTTCTTACTCACCGTCCTCACGGGCATTCTCTATCCTCTCGTTATCACGGGGATCGCACAGCTGGCCTTCCCGGTTCAGGCAAACGGGAATTTCATTTTGCATGATGGCAGGGTTGTCGGGTCAGCGCTGATCGGGCAGCCGTTTTCTTCGCCGGAATATTTCTGGGGCCGCCCATCTGCCACATCCTTGGTACCATATAATGCGATGGGCTCATCCGGATCAAACCTCGGTCCCACAAATCCCGCGCTCACGGATGCAGTGAAAGCCCGTGCCGCTGCCCTTCACGCGGCAGATCCGGCCAATACTCAGCCGATCCCGGTCGATCTTGTCACCGCGTCGGGAAGCGGGCTCGACCCTGATATCTCTGTTTCCGCTGCGTACTACCAGGTGCCCCGGGTCGCTCGCGAACGGGGGGTGGGCGAACAGGATGTCCAAGCCCTCGTCACCCGGTCCATTGAACCCCGGCAGTTCTGGATCTTCGGTGAACGACGGGTGAATGTCCTGAAACTCAACCTTGCCCTTGATGACCTGAGTGCGTCATCCGGTCCAGCGGCATCCGGGCCGCAGCCGGACACAATTCCTTCCCCTGCGTCCTCTGTGCGCCCGGCGGACTGGGCGGTGCTACTGCTCTTTTTTTGCATTTTTGTGCTGACCGTCATCCCGCTGGGCAGGTTCATGTGGCGGGTCTTTACCGGGCAGAAGAACTTTCTTACGCCGGTCATTGACCCTCTCGAACGCTGGCTTCTTACTATATTGGGGGCGGAGTCAGGCGATGAGATGGACTGGAAGATGTTCTCGGTCGCAATGATGGTCTTTTCCGCACTCTGCATCGCGTTTGTATTCCTGCTCCAGGAAGTCCAGCACCTCCTCCCGCTCAACCCTGCCGGAGTGGGCCCGGTTCCCTGGAATATCGCGCTCAACACCGCGGTCAGTTTTGCCACCAATACCAACTGGCAAGCGTACGTCCCGGAAACCACCGTCAGTTACCTTACGCAGATGGCAGGGCTTGCCGTCCAGAACTTTGTGTCTGCAGGGGTGGGGATGGCGGTCCTCGCCGGTCTCATGTACGGCCTCGTGCGGAGATCTGCATCGACGATTGGGAATTTCTGGGTGCTGCTCGTCCGCAGCGTGCTCGTCCTCCTGCCGATCAGCGCGATCATCGCACTCGTCCTCGTCTCGCAGGGATGCGTGCAGACATTCTCCGGTCCTGTCACCGTGCCGCTCCTTGATCCGGTGAAGGATGCAGCCGGTGTGCTTGTCACCACCCAGACCATCCCGCTCGGACCCGCCGCATCCCAGGTCGCGATCAAACTGCTCGGCACGAACGGCGGCGGTTTCTTTGCCGCCAACTCTGCTCACCCGTTCGAGAACCCCTCGCCGTTCTCCAACTTCATTGAGGTCGTCGCGATCCTCCTCATCCCGTCGGCGCTCTGCTACACGTTCGGGAAGATGGCCGGGGCGGGGAGGAAGGGCATCAGCATCCTTCTTGCCATGACGCTTCTGTTCCTGCCGCTTCTTGGGATTGCCATCGGTGCGGAACTCGGGGGAAACCCTGCATTTGCCGCAACCGGGATCGACCAGGGCACATCGGCGATCCAGCCGGGCGGCAACATGGAGGGAAAGGAAGTGCGGTTCGGCATCATCCCATCCGCGCTCTTTGCGGTTGTGACCACGGTGACATCCACCGGCGCGGTCAATGCAATGCATGACTCCTTTACCCCGCTTGGCGGGCTTGTCCCCTTGTTCAGCATGCAGCTGGGAGAGGTCGTGTACGGCGGGGTCGGCTCCGGGCTCTACGGCATGCTCGTCTTTGTCGTAATAGCGATGTTCATCGCCGGGCTGATGGTCGGGCGGACGCCGGAGTACCTTGGAAAGAAGATCGAACCGCCCGAGATGAAACTTGCCACCATCATCATCCTTATCCCCATTTTTCTGATCCTGATCTGCACCGCACTTGCTGTCCTTGGTGGGCCTGGCAGGGCGGCTGTTCTCAATCCCGGGCCACACGGGTTCACGGAGATCCTGTACGCCTTCACCTCCGCTTCCCAGAACAACGGGAGTGCTTTTGGTGGATTGTCAGTAAGCAGCCTGTTCTACACGAGTGCAACCGCAGCCTGCATGTTCATCGGGCGCTATGCGGTTGCCATTCTTACGCTCGCGCTTGCCGGTTCGTTTGTTGCAAAGAAGATCGTCCCGGAGGGTGAAGGAACACTGCGCGACCATCGCCCGCTGTTCATTATCTGGCTCATCTTTGTCATCATCATCATCGGTGCACTCAGTTTCTTTCCCGTGCTGGCTCTTGGGCCCGTCGCCGAACACCTCGCCTTTATGGCAGGAGGTACGATCCATGTCTGACCTTGCGAGAACCCATGACCCCCACACCATCCTTCCGGCTCTCTACCGGCGTGCGGTCATTGATGCCGTGCTCAAACTCGACCCGCGCCACATGATAGAGAACCCTGTCATGTTCACGGTCGAAGCCGGCAGCGTGCTCACGACCCTGCTGTTTTTCCAGGCACTCAGCGGGGCTGGCGAGGCACCGGCGGGATTCATCGGGGCGGTCTCTGTCTGGCTCTGGTTCACGGTTCTCTTTGCCAATTTTGCCGAGGCGCTCGCGGAAGGGAGAGGCAAAGCCCAGGCGGAATCGCTGCGAAGGATGCGGCAGGACACACTCGCAAAGAAGCTGTACCTCGGGTACGACGTTGTGAAAGGGAGGGAACCCGCACCTCCGGATTACCTGCTTGTCTCCTCATCCACCCTGTACAAGTCCGATCTCTTCTACGTGAAGGCCGGTGACACCATACCGGTCGACGGGGACGTGGTCGAAGGCATCGCATCCGTCAATGAAAGTGCGATCACTGGTGAGAGTGCGCCGGTCATCCGCGAGTCCGGGGGTGACCGGAGTGCTGTCACGGGAGGTACGGTAATCCTTTCCGACTGGCTCATTGTCCAGGCGAGTGCGAATCCGGGCGAAGGGTTCCTCGACCACATGATCTCCCTCATCGAGGGAGCAAAACGGCAGAAGACCCCCAACGAGATCGCGCTCAATATCCTTCTTGTCGGGCTGACTGCCGTCTTTATCGTAGTCTGCGGGACGCTCTGGGCATTCTCACAGTACAGTGTCCAGACGGCAGGAGCGGGTATTCCGGTCACCATCACAGTACTGGTTGCACTTTTTGTCTGCCTCGCCCCGACAACCATTGGAGGGCTGCTCTCTGCGATCGGTATTGCCGGCATGGACCGGCTCATCCGTCGCAACGTCATCACGACCTCGGGCAGGGCGATCGAGGCTGCCGGGGACGTGGACGTCCTGCTCCTCGACAAGACCGGCACCATCACGCTGGGCAACCGGCAGGCTGTCGACCTGATCCCAGTCGATGGGACTATCCTTCCGGATCTCGCCGAGACTGCGCAGCTCGCGTCGCTCGCGGACGAGACCCCGGAAGGGCGCAGCATCGTGGTGCTCGTCAAAGAGAAGTACGGGCTGCGGGGCAGGAGTGTTGGGGCTTCAGAGACCTCGCCCGAGATGCAGTTCATCCCTTTCTCCAGCTCTACACGGATGAGCGGTGTCAACAGCGGTGATGTCCGGATCCGGAAAGGAGCGGCAGACGTCATGTTCACCCACATCGAACGGTGCGGCAGCCCCGTGTCAGTCAACCTGAAACAGACCGTCGATACGATTGCTGCTGCCGGGGGGACACCACTGGTCGTGACAAAGAACGGGAAGGCGCTCGGGGTCATCCACTTAAAAGACGTCGTAAAAGGCGGGATCAAGGAGCGGTTTTCCCAGCTGCGCAGGATGGGGATCAAAACCATCATGATCACCGGTGACAACCGGCTCACCGCCGCAACGATCGCTGCTGAGGCGGGTGTCGACGACTTCCTCGCGGAAGCTACACCGGAGAGCAAGCTCCGGTTGATCCGTGAGTACCAGGCGGGAGGCAGGATGGTCGCCATGACCGGGGACGGCACGAATGATGCCCCGGCGCTTGCCCAGGCGGATGTTGCTGTTGCGATGAACACCGGGACCCAGCCTGCCCGGGAGGCAGCGAACATGGTCGACCTCGATTCCAACCCGACCAAACTGATCGAGATCGTGGAGATCGGGAAACAGCTCCTGATGACGAGGGGGGCGCTCACCACCTTCTCGATCGCCAATGACGTGGCAAAATACTTCGCCATCATCCCTGTCGCCTTCATGTCCACGTACCCGGCGCTCGCTGCGCTCAACATCATGGATCTTTCCTACGGGATTCTCTCCGCCGTCATCTTCAATGCCCTCATCATTGTCGCCCTTATTCCTCTTGCCCTCCACGGTGTGAAATACCGCCCGATGACTGCCGAAGAGTCATTGCAGAAAAACATCCTCATCTACGGCATCGGCGGTCTTGTCGCGCCGTTTATCGGAATAAAGGTTATTGACCTGCTGCTCGTACTCATGGGTGTGTGAACGTTTCCATGGCCGTCCCTCAAAAAAGCCGTCCTGATCCCGACACCCTCCTCGCTCATGTACAGGGCGAAGAGCGGCAGAAACACCGGGGCAAATTAAAAATTTTTCTCGGGTACATCGCCGGGGTGGGAAAGACCTACGAGATGCTCAAGGCTGCGCACCTCCGCAAAAACGAGGGAATTGACGTGCAGGTCGGGTACGTCGAGACGCACGGCAGGCCGGAGACCGAGGCGCTTCTTCTCGGGCTCACGGTCATCCCAAGAAAGGAGGTGAAATACCGGGATATAACCATCCCGGAGATGGACCTCGATGCCGTACTCGCCATCCGGCCCCGGCTCGCCCTTGTCGATGAACTTGCGCATACGAATGCACCGGGGTCCCGGCACCCGAAGCGGTACCAGGACATCGAAGAGCTCCTCGATGCAGGAATTGACGTCTACACCACGCTCAACATCCAGCACCTCGAAAGCCTCAACGATGTCGTGGCGCAGATCACCGGTGTCACCGTCCGCGAGACAATTCCGGACCGGGTGATCGATGAAGCGGCCGAGATCGAACTTGTCGACCTCACGCCATCAGAACTCCTCCAGCGCCTCAAAGAGGGAAAGGTGTATGTACCGGAGATGGCGGCACGGGCAGTCGAGCAGTTCTTTAACGAAGGCAACCTGTATGCACTGCGGGAATTGTCGCTCCGGCGCGCCGCCGAACGAATCGATGAGCAGATGCTCGCCTACATGCAGATCCGCGCGATCTCCGGGCCATGGGCAGCAGGGGAGAGCATCCTCGTCTGTGTCGGTCCCAGCCCGCTCTCGGAACGTCTGGTGAGGACCGCCCGCCGCCAGGCAGACCGCACGAATGCCCGCTGGACCGCGATCTATGTCGAAACGCCCTCCCACCAGCGGCTTAGTAAAGAATCAAAAGAACAGGTCTGGCGGTCCCTCCAGCTGGCAGAGAAACTGGGGGCAAAGGCCGTGACGGTGTTCGGGCTCAATGTTGCCGGAACGACCATCGATTATGCAAGGAAACACAATATCACACGGATCCTGATCGGAAAAACCCTGCGCCCGCGGTGGCAGGAGTTTGTGTTCGGGTCGGTCGTTGACCAGCTCATCCATGACAGCGGGACGATCGATGTCTATGTCATCAGCAGCAGTGAAAAGGTGCCGCAGAAACCCGTGGAACTGGAACCGCTCCTACCTGCAACACCGCCAAGGGGTTTTGTCAATAGTGTGGCACTCATCATCATCATCACGGTCATCGGGTGGCTGGTCAAATCGATCATCTCCCCCACAAACCTGATGATGCTGTATTTTCTGTCAGTCGTCATATCGGCGTACCGTTGGGGAATACGCCCTATGATCATGACCGCAGTGCTCGGAATACTGGCGTTTGATTTTGTCTTTATACCTCCCTACTTCAGTTTCCGGGTGAGCGATCTCGAGTACCTGATCTCCTTTACCGGGCTGATCGGCGTCGGTGCACTGGTCAGCCTGCTCGTCGCACGGGTGCGTGAACATGCCGTGGCGGCCCAGACCCGGGAAAACGAGACAAGCACCCTGTATGCCCTGTCGCAGGATCTCGCCACCGCCGTTGATATCGATTCGATCAGTTCCGTGGTCGGGAAGCATATCGACGAGATCTTCAGGTGGGAGTCCGCATTTCTCCTTCCTGACAACGACCATCTGGTGGCGCACTTTGCAAGCCCCGGGTTCAGCCTCGATGCAGATGAACTCGCTGTCGCGACATGGGCATACAAGCATGGTGCAGTCGCCGGCTATGACACGGACACACTGCACGGGTCACGGCTCAGGTACATCCCGCTCCAGACATCGCAGGGAGTGCTGGGAATCCTCGGCGTGAAGCCTGCCGAACCCGATGGCATCATCACCCACGAGCAGGAGCGTATCCTGACGGCGTTTGCGAACCAGGCTGCGCTTGCCCTCGAGCGTGTGGACCTTTCCCGCCGGATGAAAAACGAGACTATGAACCGGTGAGCCGGAACACCTGTGACGCTTCGATAGCTTCCCGGCACATCGCGGCTTATGTTCCGCCATGGTTTCAGATGCGATTTGCAGGATATTGGGGGCTCTTTTTGAACCGTTCCATTAACAATATAACACTACCAGCCCATATGTTTAGAGAGA
>CAZVFG010000076.1:0-6660 GCA_964626125.1 uncultured Methanoregula sp. | reverse complement strand
AAGATGATCTCGGTCCCTTCGCGCTGCAGTGATTCAACGAGGATTTTTGCCCCGGTTTTCATGCTCTTCCCTCAGTAGTCCGTTCATGCCGGCGATCATTGCCTCAACACTTGCCATGATGATGTCGGTGCGAGCGCCGCGAGAAGTAATTATCTTCCCGTCTTTACTTAATCTTACTGTTACCTCAACCAGTGCATCCGTACCTCCGCTGATAGCATCAACGTGGTACTCTTCAAGACGGATATCGGCAACATCAGCAATGGATTTGCGCAGTACCTGCATTGCTGCATCAACAGGACCGGTGCCTGATGATGCCCCCGTAATCTCCTGACCGTTAACGACCAGCATGACCGATGCAGTCGGGATGGCGTTACTGCCCGATACAACCGTGAACTGTCGCATTTTGATAACAGGTTTGTAGTCAATAGCAAGGACCGCATCGGCAATCGCCATCAGGTCGGCATCGGTCACACGCTTGCCTTCATCACCCAGATGCTTGATCCTCTTGACAATCTCCTTGAGCTGGTGCTCATCGGTTTTATAGTTCATCTCACTGAGCGCTGATTCTACGGACGCAGAACCTGAATGTTTACCAAGAACAATCCGCCGCTTGCGTCCGATCATCTCGGGCTTGATGGATTCATACGTCGAAGGTTCCCGGATCACCCCGTGTGCATGGATTCCGCTTTCATGCGTGAACGCCATCTCGCCTACAATCGCCTTGTTGACTGGTAGTGGCACACCCGTCAGACGCGATACGAGCGAGGCGAGATGGTAAATTTCTTCCGTTTTGATCCCGGTTTGGTAATTGTATAATATCTCAAGCGCCATGACGAGCTCTTCAAGGGAGGTGTTCCCTGCACGCTCGCCAAGACCATTGACGGTAACATGCGCACATGTTGCACCGGATTTCATGGCAGCAAAGGTATTGGTAAGCGCAAAACCGAGGTCATCATGGCAGTGGATTGAAAGGGGTGCAATTTTTGCGAGCGGGGGAATAAATTCTGCCACTTTTTCCGGCGTAAGAAGCCCGACCGTATCGCAGAAGCAGAGACGGTCGGCGCCGCAATCAATCCCTTTTATGAAGAGATTTTGTAAAAAGGACTGGTCTGCCCTTGATGCGTCCTCGCCGGAGAGCTCGACAATCAAGCCGCGTTCCTTCGCATGCTTGACTGCAGCGATTGCCATCGCAACGACCTGATCCCGCGTCTTCCTCATCTTTTTCTGGATATGGAGATCGCTCACCGGAACGACAAGGTGGACAGAATCGGCACCATAATCGGCAGCGAAGTCAATATCCTGGGGGAGAGCCCTCACAAAGGTGCACACTTCACAAGAAAGTCCGGCATCTGAAATAATCCGGAGTGCCGAACGTTCACCCTCAGAGGCGGCTGCTGACCCAACCTCGACAACATCAATACCGATGTCAGAAAGTTTTGTTGCGATTTCAAGTTTCTGTTCAGGAGATAACGAGACCCCGGGTGTCTGTTCCCCGTCCCGTAACGTGGTATCTAAAAAGCGAATCTTATCGACAAATAAAACACTCACTCATGGCTGGCACCATGCTATTTTGTTAGGCTGAAGAATATTTATAGGTTAGGGAACAGGTGTTATGAGAAGGGCAAATCCGGTGAGAAGAGGGAAAACCGGTTTGCCTGATGCCATAAATGATTATAATAACGCCTGCATCCACCTATAACCAAGAAGACTGCAATATGAACTTGGTATCTTCAGAATCACCTTCCTTTCCCCGGAGTCATTGAATGACGGATATGTCATCACCGGTAGATCGTGCAGATCCATCCCTCTTCATCAACCGCGAGCTGAGCTGGCTTGCCTTTAACCGGCACGTCCTTGATGAGGCAATGGATGACCGGCATCCCCTGCTCGAACAGGTAAAATTTCATGCGATTTTTTCCAATAACCTTGATGAATTTTTCATGATCCGTGTGGCAGGCCTTTTGCGGCAGCTTGCCAATGGTGTGCTCGAGGCGCCACCTGATGGCTTGTCACCGGCGCGTCAGCTCGATGCCATACGTTCTGCATTAATCCCGACTCTTTCACAGCAGGCATTGTACTGGAAAGAAAAGCTCGTCCCACGCCTTGCCGGAGCGGGCATCCATATCCATTCCTACGATATACTTACCACACCGCAGCAGGCTGCCATTCGCAACCTTTTTATCAATGAAATTTTCCCCGTGCTCACTCCGCTTGCTTTTGACATCTCACATCCCTTCCCGTTTATATCCAATCTTTCACTTAACCTCGCAATCATCATTCGGGACGAGCACAGGAAGGAATATTTTGCGAGAGTAAAGGTCCCCACAAACCTCTTCCCCCGCCTGGTCCGGATCCCGGAATCGGGTGAGACAGGCTATGCAGACGACACTGAAGTACATGTTATTTTTCTTGAAGAAATTCTTGCAGCAAACTTAGATCTCCTTTTTCCCGGACTAGACATTGTTGCGGCTTATCCATTCCGCATTACACGAGATGCCGATCTTGTCATCGAGGAAGATGAAGCATCGGATCTGCTTACGGCGGTTGAAGGAGTGATGGACCAGCGGAGGACGGGAAAACCAGTGAGAATCGAGATTGATCGTTCTATGCCCGATGCGATCTGCCATATGCTTGAGTCAAAACTGGGAGTCTCTTCACCGATGATCTACCGGCTTAACCAGCCGGTTGGTATGGCAGATATGATGCAGCTGCTTTCCCTGCAACGGCAGGACCTCAAGGATACGCCCTTTGTCCCGTCCGTTCCGCCAGCGATCGCCGATGGAAGAGATATATTTGCTGCTATCCGGAAAAATGACATCCTGCTCTACCACCCATATGACAGTTTTTCCCCCGTCGTGAACTTTATCATGCAGGCAGCTCATGACCCGGATGTACTTGCCATCAAGATTACCCTGTACCGTGTGGGTTCAAACTCTCCGATCGTTGCTGCGCTCATGGAAGCGCGGGAGAATGGCAAATCGGTAGCGGCTCTGATCGAGCTTAAGGCACGGTTTGACGAGGAAAATAACATTGGCTGGGCACGGCAGCTTGAACGGGCAGGTGTCCATGTCGTATACGGGATTGTCGGTCTCAAAGTACATGCAAAACTCTGTATGGTTGTCCGTCGTGAAAAGGATGGCTACCGGAGGTACCTCCACCTTGGAACCGGTAACTATAACGCAGTCTCGAGCAGGATTTATACAGACTTCGGACTATTCACATGCGATAAGGACCTCGGGGCAGATATCGCTGACCTTTTTAACTTTTTGACAGGGTACGCGAGGATTGAGCAGTACCGCAGGCTGTTTGTTGCCCCGGTCAACCTGCGCAGGGCAGTGATTGAACGTATAAAACGCGAGATCGCCCTGCATCATACACACAACAATGGATACATTGCATTCAAGATGAATGCACTTGTTGACCGCGAGTGCATAACCGCATTGTACCGGGCATCACAAGCGGGTGTGAAGGTTGAGTTACAGGTGCGTGGCATCTGTTGCCTGCGTCCGGGAATACCGGGGATTTCTGAAAATATCAGGGTGACAACCATCATTGGCAGGTTCCTTGAACATGCGAGATTCTATTATTTCCATAATGGCGGGGAGAAGGAGGTGCTCGTGGGAAGTGCCGACCTCATGCCAAGAAACCTTGACCGTCGCGTGGAAATCCTCTACCCGATCAGGGATCCTGCAATCATATCCGCATTTGCCAATATTATCCTGCCACAACAGTTGAATGATAATGAAAAACTCCGGCTCATGAAACCTGATGGGACCTACGAACGTATCATCGGAGATCAAACCGTTCCATCGCTGAACGCACAGGAATGGTTTGTTTCACACCAGGGAGCGTGGTACCGTGCCAACCGCTGACCAATCCCTGTGCCAGTTCGGGACTCAACGCCTTATCCCTCGCATTAAAAATTTTTCCAACGAGATTAAAGGGGTGAGAGAGGGCGATAATGCCGAGTACGTGCACAGGATGCGGGTAGCGTCCCGAAGACTGCGCAGTGCACTGCCACTGTTTTCATTTTGCTTTTCCAAAAAAAAATACCAGCGATGGATGCGTGAGATTAAGGCAATCACACGAGCACTTGGAAACGCCCGCGACACTGACGTCCAGATTGCGTTTCTCGCATCGTACGTTCACGAGCACCCTTCCATAAACGAGGTTAGTGTCGGCATCTCCTACCTTTCTGAAATGTTACATGAGCGGCGAAAACAACAGCAGGCTGATGTGCTTTCAGCCCTTGAATCACTGGAAGAAAACCGTACCATTGCAGATCTCTCCGCATCACTTCGTTTCATGCGATATTTCAGGAAAGAAAACGATAAAAAAGCAGGTACGCCACCTGAACTCAAACGGATGGCAGCTGATAAGATTCATCATGTTCTTGATGAACTGCTTGCGTACGATGCAGTCGTGAAGAACCCCGATGATGCCTTGGGGCATCATAAGGTTCGCATCGCAACCAAGAAGCTACGCTATACGCTGGAAGTATACCGTCCGCTCTACCCGGATCAATTAAAGCCTGTCATCAGAAACCTCAAAAGATTACAGGAATTACTCGGCGAAATCCATGATTGCGATGTCTGGGCAAACACCCTTGCCAAAGTTATCAGTGATCAATACAAACCGGGTTTGGATCAAAAAAAAGATAGTACACCAATCCATCCCATCGAACCTGTTCTTGTTGGCATTCTCCTGAACCGCAAGAAACAACGGGATATCACGTATCAGGAACTCAATGCAGTATGGGAGATGTGTCATGCGAATGATGTCTGGCACAGCCTGAAGACAGAGATTGATACAGCAGGCACAACAACTCCAAAAAAAGCAACTATACCGGGTATTTCACGTGCAGAAAGATCCATTGCACCAGTCCATGCCCTAGCCACATCTTTTCCGGAGGGAAAGGGACATGCACAGCAGGTTACGAGGCTTGCATTGATGCTTTTTGATGAACTCGCCCCTCTTCACCGTTACTCAAAAAAAGAGCGTTTTCTTCTCGAATGTGCCGGGCTCCTCCATGATATTGGCTGGGCATTCGGGCAGAAAGGTCACCATACAAAAAGCTATTACATGATCCTGAATGATCAGACGCTGCCGCTCACCGAAAGGAAACGCAACATCGTCGCACTTGTCACCCGCTATCACCGGAAAACAGTCCCTGCCATGGATCATGACGTGTACGCAGCCCTTAAAAACAGAGACCGAAAAATGGTCGGTGCACTGGCCGCCCTGTTACGGATTGCCGATGGCCTTGATTATACTCACAGCAACAGGATTTCTGCCCTTTCATGCAGCATACGACCGGGCGAAGTGATCTGCACTCTCGAAAGTGAGGGGGAATTCCATGTGGAGAGGGCACGGGCGATCCAGAAATCCGATCTCTTCGAACAGATTTTTGAAAGGAAACTACGCATACCATGAAAAAAGATTCATCCAATCCCGATGGCCGTGTTGTCGGGTTTATTGAATTGGTACAAATTCCGTCAGACTCCTCGTTGTCCGGTTTAATCCAAACCATTCCTATATAATCCTTACAAGAAAGAAGCAACAGGTCTGACTCTATGAATAGAGCCAATTGTCTGATTGGTATGCCTTGTATAATCCATGAACCCTTTCATCTGTCATGGTACAATAAGATTGACACAAAGACAGAGTCACTCAATGTCAAAAAATTATTGATGATCGGTCTTTTGCATTTGGGCGGATCGGTGAAAAAAATGTTTAAATGAGGCTGATAATTTTTTTTCAGATTCAGCAGATTTTTTTAATCTCCTGTGAGGATCTGCACAAACACTGAGACATCGTTACCCGACATTTCAATACGGTAATTCCCACGTGTCCTGATCATGAATTCCTGTTTGGTTATCTGACTATAATCCTTATTGAACCCCTGTCTATCAACAACGGTTCCAGTTGCGGAATCAAAAACCTTCACCTCAAACCAGGCATTCGGGTTTACATATACCGCAGTTACATTGAGTCCAGTGTCGTCGAGTTTCTCACGTGTCACCATTCCTGGAGTAATGGTGAATCGGATATATAATGGCGGGCGGGTCAGTTCATGGGAAAAAATCTTTTTCTCACCGAATTTATAGGATCGATTGCTCGTGTATATCTCTGCATATGTCTCTTCATACTGGTCAGCCCGTTTCAGTGCCGGTGTTTGGAGTATGGTTGTAGGGACTATTGTTGTTGGTACGGTTGTGGTTATTTCTGGTGGGGCTGTCACTCCCGGTGCAGCACCAGGCGATGACGTCCCCTTCATGAGAGGAAGCCCGATAAAGGACAGACCTGCAATGAATGCTATTACCACAACTACACCAAAGATCAGCGTGGTATTCATTTTTACCGGCAATTTTCTTTTAGCTGCAATATGAGGAGAATTTACCGGGGGCGGTGTGACCGCCGGAGGCGGGGGAGGGGGAGGCGATTGTGACAGTGGAGACAACGGGGCAGCTGGCTGATTCTGCGCCACGCCGCAGTATTCACAGAATTTCTGATCAGCCCCGATCTCCTTTCCGCATGCGATACAGAATGGCATAAAATACGATGGTTGAGATCATGTATAAGAATTGGCACCTGTTTTTTTGTTCAGAATGGAATTAAAAAAGTGAGAAATTACCTTTAAAAATCCTGTCAGGCACTTTC
>CAZVFG010000075.1:1584-6697 GCA_964626125.1 uncultured Methanoregula sp. | reverse complement strand
GGTACTCCATGATCATATTGAGGGCTTCTGCTGGTCTCTGGTCTCCACCCTCTGTACCCTGGACTGGTAGCAGGGGTGTACGGGCTCCATACACAGTATACAAGTAGGTAAGTACTACTTGCATAGCTGCGTAAGAGTAGGGAATGACGATACCACCGAATGGGTACTTAGCATCAGACCGCTGAGTATCTGGTTGGTCCTCCTCTGGGTTGACGTAGGCCCAGAGTAGCTCCTCTGACCGGTTCCACCTCTTGTGCTGGTTAGCAACACTAGAGGCAGAGCGCTGAACTATAGCACGTAGCTTACTGACTAAGCTAACGTACGCTTCGTCGCCTGGTGTTAGATATGATTCCATAGTGCCTCATTGAACCTAGTACGTACTCAGCTTTGGGTCTATCCCGCTTCTTGCTCTTGTTACCCCTGATCATGAAGAGCCCAGTAGCTACATACTGAAGGGCATCCATCGGGTGGGAGGCCTGGTTCTTGTCTGGCTCTTCTTTTGTCTGTCCTTGGACTACTAGCCAGTGGTATCCACCGTCAAAAGCCTCGATGATGAGATCATTTCGAGGATCGATGATCATCGCAGCTCTACCATCGACCAGCTCAGAGAGCTTCTTATCGATGATAGACCGTCTCTTCTCTGCTGAAACAGCTCCTGGGTGGATATTAGTGAAGCCATGTGAGCGCATGATCTCTATGCATGACCGCTCATCAGTCTCTGACCGCTTGAAACCAGACGGGTCTACAAAATGTATCTGTTGGTAGGCTCCCCAGTTAGGGCCATATTGCCCTGCAATACGCCTTAAGAAGGGATCAAGTGCTATCTCTTGCCCGATGTAAGAGTCCAAGACCAGCCATCTACCAGTAGCTGAGATCTGTGTAACGACGATACACGGGTTAAGTCCGAAGTCCCAGCCACAGTAGATAGGTCGTAACGGGTCAGCCTTGAGCCCAGTAGAGGAAACATGTAGAGTACGGTTGAAGTCCGAGTGTACTGGAGAGCCGAACTCAACAGTCCAGTTAAGCTCCATCTCCCGATTCCAGCCAGACTTCGTCATCCCTCTACGAGCTTCTTCCTCCCACTCCTTAGTGCGTTTTCTAGGGTCAGCTGTATAGTGTAGTTCAATGACTCTTAGCCCATCTCTAGTTGTCCAGGCCTTGATCCCTGGGAAGTCAGCCTCTACAGGAGGTACTTTATGTCCTTCAAATACCTCTTCTAGAAGCTGCTCTCTAACTCCAGCTACTGCCTGATCCATTGCTCTACCAGCATGAACGCCAGCGCGCATATATAAAGGATACAAGAGGTGATGATCACTTCTTCCTACCCTTTACTCTAAGAAGTCTTGGGTTCTTTCTCTTTGCAGCCGTGCTAGCTCCTCTAGAGCTCGAAGCCAGGATAGCACCAGCACTGTGCATCGATACTCCACGCTCTCTCGCTATCTTCTCTTCTACAGCCCTGAAGCCAGGATGCTTTTTCTCTCTCGTTGTTGCCATTCCCTTGCTCCTCTAAGTTTCTGCCGTAACCTCGAGAGCCTCGAGGCTTCAGAAGAGCTGAGACGTTCTACATCCCTTGCTCTCTTATCAAGTATCTGGTCCTCTCGGTTAGTCAGGCCAGCGCTCTGAACTAACCCTTGTAGCTCCAGGCGGTCGAGTAGAGAGTCTATGCCGTCTATAGGGACCTCGGGAAGCTCTGGTACACACTTAGCTAGTAGTGTCGAACTCCTCTGGGCATGAGCTGGGATGTGGATCATCCGGCCTCGGTCTCGTAAGTAGTGATACATAGCCCTAGCTACCTGACCATAGACGTAGGTACTCTCCTTAGTCCCTCTATTCGGTTTGTACTTCTTGAGGGCTAACCAGCAAGCTAGCTCACCCTCTACTATTAGTTCCTTGAATAGCTCATTATAGTCTCCACAAATAGTGGCCCAGTTCCCTGCATACCTCTTCGCTAGGGAGTTGATCGCCTTGGAGTACCTACGAAAGTCAAGTTGCTCAGAGCCCATCGGTTGCTCCAGGTCACCTGGGCTTGGTTGGTGATTATCCTTAGGCCGGGGGGACTAGGGTCACCTGGTCTGTCACAGTCATTACACTGGGAGTGGTAGAGTTCGTTGCCGCTGGTAAGTCAAGAGTCAAAGAGTAAGGGAAGGATGCTGGGTTTGCCTGTGCTACTCCATTGATCTTCAGGCTACCTGGGACGAATGTACCTGAGGCTGGTACTGCCATGTCCAGTACTCGGCCAAGCCGTGCTCCAGAGACTGTCCATGAGAATGAGAGTGCAAAGGTAGTAGCGTTACCAGTAGCGGGGTGGTACACTACGTTGAAGTTGAGGGAACTTGTAGCAGAGAGGTTGGAGTTAGTGAGGGTGACTGTGCGGCTCACAGTCTGAGAGCCTGTGCCGCTGGTTGGGGTGATCGTACTTGTGACGTCAACCCCTGACTCAACTACCGCAGCTTGGGCTACTACTGGGAACAGGATGAGTAGCACTACTAAGATCCACTTCATCACCATGCACCTCCTCTTAACCCTCGTCTCTGCTGCTTTCTTACAGAGTCCTCGTCTCTCTGGGCCTGGCTAGTGCCGCTCTTATCAGGTAACCGGTAGGCTACTTCCTTACCAAAGGCACCAGCCTGTTTCTTCTTGGCTTCTCGAAGTTTGGGGTATAGATTAGAGTCTACCATGATCCCAGTCTCTAACCTATCCCGTAGACTTTGAGTATGACCCTCGTACAGAGTCTTGTGGTGTTCTTTGTTCATTGCACTACCTCCGAGCCGAGTTTACCATGTACCATCTTCTCGAAGAAACTACTCGCAGGGGAGGAGACGATGAGTATCTTGCCGCCTCCCTCAAGTGTTGGTTTGCTTGCGACCCATGACTGCTCAGCTTCTTCCCAGAAGGCGAACTCGTCAAAGAGTACACTTGAAGCTGTGTACTGCCGTAGCTGGTCGCCTCCTTGCGGTATTCCTTGTATATATGAGCCAAGACCGGGAAAGTCGATCCGGCAGAACTTGCGTGTAGCGCGTGGCTTGATGAAGAGCTTATCCTGCGGTAGGTTGTTGTGCATGAACCAGATACGACTGATTAGCTCTTCGGATGACTCCTCTTTCCTTGACCCAATGAATACAGCGCGGCCAACGTTGAGTACGGCCACCCAGTATTGCAAGGCCAGGCAGGTCCATGTGACAACCATACGCCTTGACTTCGCAACCAGAAGTACATCATTGCGTAACCACTCATCCACGATCACCTTCAGGTAGTCCAAGTGCTGAGGAAACCGTTTCACGGGCTGGATCCGGTCCGCCTGGTCCTGAGTCAGGATACACTCCGCCAGGAAGTCCCAGCAGTTGGCTCGGTAGTGGGCGTATTGCTTTACCGCTTCTTTGTCCATCGGCGTCAAGGTAGACATCGCCTTGGGTCTCCATTAGAGCAGCAATGACGGCCTCTGCTGAGATATTGTGGGAGATGCCAACTTCAATCTCTTCCTTGGGCTTGCCCCAGGCACGGTCAAGGAGACGCTCTGCACACCGGATCTGTGTCTTCTCTGACTTGGACTTGAGGCCTTTCACGAGGATTGCGATAGCTTCAGATGTGTGCCGGCGGCACATACGCACAAATTCATTCTTCTCGAAGAGCTCGAGGGGCTCTTCTGGCTCGGCAACTACTACCTGAGCTTGCACAGGTTCTGGGTCGGGGTTCATTGCCCAGGGATGGTCCATAGAATAGTTATTCCCGAATAACCTCTGGAATAAACGTACTCGTTCGAGTATTTGAACGCATTAAGCCAGAGGCGCTATGATATTAAGCCAGAGGCGCTTTGGTGGCTATGGAATCTGTGCAAAGCTCTCATATGTTCCACGAATGGTGGCTGTCTGTTCCATTTGTTCCAATATGCCAAATCGAGCCAGAATAAGGTAAAATCGAGCCAGAGTAAGCCAGTTCCATTTGTTCCATTTGTTCCATAAAACTGCTTGTATGTGTATATATGCACAATAATTCTATTAGCAACCCTTGTCCCTAAGTCAAAGTTATTCATATATATACATATAACTTTATGGAACAAATGGAACAATGGAACATTCTTATTCCAGTCATATTTCTGGACGGCTGGAATAAGAAAACTCGAAAAACGAGAACCCTGGAACAAATGGAACAAATGGAACAAATGCGAAAAAGTAGAATTTCTGGATGGCTGAGAAACTGTATACGAGTTCGCTTACTGTTTCTGGATGGCTGAGAAACAACTTAGAGTACACTGAGTGTTCTACAAATGACAGTATTAAGTAGTGTATATAAAGGCATCTGAGGGTGCCTATAGGAGGTGTGATGTGAGGGATGAGATACTATATCAACTATTGTGGTATGACTTCCTCATGTACATGATATATAGAGGATACATGAGGTGCTATATCAACTAGGAAGTTGACGCATATAGGGACTTGGGCCTAGGGGGCGGACAGTACCGGCTTCTACCGGTTCCACTACAAATCATACCGTGGAAGAAAGAAGGTGATATCCATGTCCTGGAAGTTAGTGGCACAGCAGCAGCGAGATGCGTACTGCGATTGTGGTGCTAAGATGCACCTCAAAGTAGTACCTCATCCAAGCGTGCCGGAACTGACCTTTGTAAGGTTGCAGTGCCGGCGGTGCAGGCAGTTGGCCATCCCTCGTGCAGATGAGGTGCGGATGGTGAAGGTGCAGGCGTAGAGTGTAGTTGATATGGAGCGCTAACTACGAAAGGAGGTGATAATGATGGCAGTCAACCAGGTCACTCGCACGATGAACACGATCAAGTCCCTGGAGGAGTCGCTGAGGCATCTCTGGTCAGTTATGGACAGAGCCCAGGAACTTGGCCTGAATGAGGACAGCGAGGATTTCGGAGACTTCCTCCTACAGGCGGACACTCAGACCCTTGCGTTCCTGATGACGCTAGAGGATATGTACACTGTATGGGGTGACAAGAAGGGGATCGAGAAACTACTGAGGTAGTCAATCAGTGGGGTGCGCATACTATATCACGCACAGAGGTGAAGCATGAGTAATTTCTGGTTGAAGAGCCTCAAGGGTAAGAAGAAGAAGTGCATCAAGCCGATGCGCAGAGGGACGGTGAAGAAGTGAT
>CAZVFG010000075.1:0-1484 GCA_964626125.1 uncultured Methanoregula sp. | reverse complement strand
ATGACCTGGATCATCAAGAAGGTGGAGGCCAAGCCAGTGGCTACGGTCAAGGAGGCCTTGCGGGCCAAGGGCGTAGACATCGGTAAGGTGTACAAGGCAGGCAAGTAGTACATCAGTGGGGCGCGCATACTCATCACGCGCGGGAGTACCAAGATGGCCAAGCAGATCTTGAATGCGGACGGTACCAAGCAGGACCAGGTAGTACTGCCTCCGAGCACGAATGGCAAGTGGATAGTGGAGAAGGGCCGCATCACTGACTGCCCGTTCTGCGCTGCCAAGTACTACGGTAAGAGGGAGCGCCGCCAGGACAAGCGTTCCAAGATCAAGGCGCTGCTACAGTACGCCAAGGACAACAATATCCAGATCTAGCAATCCAGGGCGGGTGGGTGGGCTAAGGAGTAATAGCATGTACAAGTACATCGATGACCGTGGTGATGAGGAAGATAGACTGACAATCAGAGATGTCCTGGATGATGTGATTGACGATCTAGACTCAAGGTTCAGAGATGATCGTCCTGGACGTCAGCTCGATGAGGACACAATGGTCCAGGTGACCATCCTGGTAGATGCGGCAGTGGATGTGATGATTAAGAAGACTGGGATCTAAGGAGGAGCAATGGCTAAGCATCACGGTAAGGCACGGCCTGTGACTGGGGATACCAGTCAGCTCACAGTAGTACACTCTACACGGGAGGTAACACCAATGACTCTGCCCAAGAAGAATGGCAATGGCAAGTGGACCGTTGAGAAGGGACGGGAGACTGACTGCCCGTTCTGTGCCGAGAAGTACTTCGGCAAGCGTGAGAGGCGGCAGGACAAGCGCTCCAAGATCAAGAAGTTGTTGGAATACGCTAAGGCCAACAACATCCAGATCTAGCATCTGAGCCCGGAGGGCCCGGGTCCAGGTTCCAGGTTCTAGGGAGCATTGTCTCTCTGAGCCCTGAGCACTGAGTCCAGGGTATCATGCCCCGGGCTCAGAGCCCTGGGACTCAGTGTAACTAGGAGGTGAATTGTGGGTCCCACACGTAGCCCCCCAGTACCTTGAGCAAAAGAATATGTTTATTCCAGACGTAAACAGGGTATATCCACTATATAAGCGATTCACAAACAAAGGAGAAGTACGATGACGCAGAGCTACGAGAAGCTGGTCGGTCCGGAGAAGGCAGAGATCCTGGAGATCGTCAAGGGCAAGGCGTTTACCTGCCCCAAGTGCCTGGAGCGGGAGCACAAGGCCATCGCTCGCCGCACCAAGCGCGGCAACCTGCAGGCACGCATCCAGGAGCTGGAAGCACAACTCGCTGCGAAGAACAGCAAGTAGTGCTTCTAGTACAGGGCTCTGGACCCTAGCCAAGCTCCTAGGGTCCAGAGCTTCGATTACTTGGAACTCTTGGGTTCCAAACGGAGGTCAAGAACATGGGTTCCGATTTCCAGCTAGGTCAAGAGATCGACTGGGAGGGGGTCAAGGAAACATGCCTCAAGTACTG
>CAZVFG010000074.1:0-6796 GCA_964626125.1 uncultured Methanoregula sp. | reverse complement strand
CAGGTCGCCTTGATCTTTGGCGAGAAGCGCCGGTGTCGAGGCGACCAGCACCTGATAGGCAGTTTGCTTCTGACCCCTGGGTATTTCCGATTTGCGATTTTCGATTTCAGATTTCAGATCGGCAATTATCCAACTCAGCCTCGGCTTCTCCGCATCAATTCCCAGCGGATTCTCCCGATACTCACACCGTAGGTGAATAGGCACAACGTCCGACTTCCCCCACCCGCCCTGGGCATGCGCCATCGGCGCCAACAACATTGCAATCATCCCGCACAACATAACGACTCTGTTTATCATCATCTTTGTCCTTTCTGTTCTCGTAAATGTAGGGGCGCTGTTTATCGACACCCGCGGTTCATCGGGAGTGTTTCACCATAAACTCTCTTCTCACCGGTTCGCCGTTTCACCGGTTCGCCGTTTCACTCCCCGCCCCTGCGGGGATCACCTGCAGTTCCTGGAAGGACGTGTTTTCCGAGTCATTGATGGGGAAGACCGCCCAGACCAGCCATCGATAACTGCCCAGCGGCTTGCCGTCGCTGGAGCGGATGCTGGTGGCCTTGCACTCGGCATCCTGACGGGCATCGACTGTGATGACCGGCGTGAAAATCTTCGCATCGGCGACGTTCCAGCCGGGATCGGATGCGGCGCTACTGCCGTAGAGCACAAAGTTCTGCCGGCCACGCTCCCCGCCGCGCGAAAACGTATTGACCTGGGCAATGCTTTTTACCGCGGCCAGATCGAGTTTGTACATGCCGCAATCACCGTTGGCAAAAATCGGCCCGAAGCCATTGGCGACCTTGCCATCGACGAGAGATTCGATAGGGTCGTTGTGGGTGAGGGCGCCGCCGGCGGTCACCTTCGCAGGGACGACGGCCGACGCCGGAGACAGGGCGATTGTTTTGAACTCGGTATTCCCCGAACACTCGGTGACGACATACACATACTCTTTCACCTCGACATTTACCTGCTTCTGCTTGCGCGAGACGAGGAGGGTCAGTTTCTGGCCTGCGGCCTTGTCCCGCAACTTCTGCAGGTCGGTCGCGGTCCGAACCGGTTGGCCGTTGCAGGCGAGAATCACATCGTCCTTCTGTAGTCCGGCCTTGGCCGCAGGGCTGGCCACGGGAACGTCCAGGAGCAGGACTCCGGATTCGTCCGACAACCCGTACGCCGAGCGGTCGCCCAAGCCCGAGATGTCGCGAATCCCGGCCTGCCAGGCGTAATTCACACGCTTGACGACCCGGCTCTTCCTGACGGTTTTTTCGACCTTGGGGATTTCCGGGGTGCAGGCGATGGCCTTCAGCTCCGGCTTCTGCACGCCGAACTGGTCCATCGGGAAATTCACGAACCCCAGCTTCAGCGCCGGCGAGCCGTCCTTCACGCGGAAATCGCCTTTGGCCGGATCGACGAACAAAGCGTCGGCGACCATCGAATGCTCGTCACGCCTGGACTGATCGGCGAGGGCGTCGGCGTGTTGCGGATTCGCCAAACCCTCGCAATGAACGAGGTTATAATCCATCTCCTTGCCCCATGGCGTCAGCGGCATGCCGCCGGCCGGGAGGTAACGCTCGGTCCCCATGATATTGCGGCGGACGACATCCTCGCTGTGCGTGTACCAGCAATGCGGGTGAAAGCCGTTATTGACCATGATGTTGTTTTCCACCACGCGGTAGAAGCCTTCGCGGTTCTTCAGGCCGCCGCGCAGGAAGAGGTTGTTGTAGATGTGGTAATTGCTCGAGCCGTCATCGAGGTCAACGTCCCAGCCGTGGTCGCAACGCCAGCGGCTGTTACGGATGACCGTGGTCTTGCAGGCATCCAAGATCACCACGCTCTTGTTAGCTTCCCACCCCTGGTCCGAGTTCAGATCAAGGCCGCCCAGTCCCCAATAGCGGTCGCGGCCCCAGGAGTTGAACGAGCCGTGGTCGCCGGTTTCCTTGACGGTGTCGAAGACATCGCAGAACTCAATGAGATGGCCGCCCCAACAGCCATCGCCGAAGTTGATGCCCGCACGCGGCATGTCATAGATCGAGCAGTGGCGGATGGTGATGCCCTGCGCCATGTCCACCGTGACTCCCGCCGTCTGCTTCTCCACCTGGCCGATGTCATGGATCAGGCAGTCGTCCACCAGGCAGTCACCCGGGTAGTTGCCGGTCTTGGGGCCGGGCGTCTTGTCGATTTTGCCTAGTTCGTTCCCCTCGTTCCAGCCGACAGGGTTGTAGCAGGCATTGGGATCGCCGATGAAGGCCACGCCGCTCCCGCCCGCCCTGGCAATGTGACAGCCGCGCACCGTGACCCGGCGGTTGAAGTTGTTCACGAAGACGGCGTTGCCGCCGACCTGGTCGATCAAGCAGTCCTCGATCATGCAGTCTTCCGTGCCGTTCAGGAACAGCGCGCCGCCGCGATAAATCGCCCAGTCGGTACGCAAAAGCGGTTCCCTGGTATCCATGAAGGTCCGCGCGGCGTGGCGGAAAGTCAGTCCTTTGAAACTGACGAACCGAACCGGCGCCTGCTCCGTGCCGCGGAACTCGACGAGTTGCCGCAGACGGACCGCTTCAAACGTGGCCTTGTCGAGGTCCAGTCCCGGCGGCGGACAAAAATAGAGGAGGTCGCTTTTCGGATCCAGAAACCATTCACCCGGCGCATCGAGTTCCTCGAAGATGTTCTCCACAAAACGAATGTCGTGCATATCCATCGGGCGGTTGTTCTGCCACCCCCCTTCGTATGTGATCTTGTTGTCCGGGCCCTTGCCGGTGATGACATAATGCATGCCACCCCACTCCGCAGCATGCAGGGCATGGATAAACCCGCCGACAGGATTTTTCCAGCGTGCCGCCCGTTCCGGGCTGAACGCATCCTTCGCCCAGCCGTTGAAGTGGCGCTCATTGGGGTTAAAGTTCGGATAGCGCGCCATGGGCTGGCGCGCGCCATTAACGAAAAGCTGATCCGTGGCAAAGCCTGCAGGCACCTTCGCCTGCATGATGCTATCCTTGTACGGTTCCCACTTGAGGTCTTTCAGCCGGACGCCGCCGCTGACCACCGCCTTCTCCTTCTGATAGGCCTGATACACGACCGGAGCGGCCTTCGTGCCTGAATCCTCGGCGGTAAAAACCAAGGTCTCGGGCAGATAGTATGTCCCCGTCCTCACAAAGACCGTCACGGCTTCGCGCCGCGCCGCCTTCCGAGCCTCCTGCTGAGCCCGCTGCAACGTCGCAAACGGCTTCGCCCGCGAGCCCGGATTCGTGTCATTCCCATTGGTTGCAACGAACACCTGAGCGGACAGCGCTTCGACCGAAGCGAAAGCGCACAGCAATAACACCGTTGCGCAGATTACATTCTTCATAAGAATACCTTTCTCTTTGTTACTCGCGTTCACTCCCATTGCGTTCACTTGCCGTGGTGGATCACCACATTGTCGATCATGTCCATGCCGTCACCCTCACCGAGCGTGAAGGCCAGCGTGTGAGCGCCCGCAGCGACCGTGAAGACGGGGGATGTGTAGCTGCCCCAGGCATCGCTGATTTGGGAAGCATCAACGGTGTACACGGGCATGCCATCCACACTCACGGTCAAGGGAGCTGTTCCCTTGTAGCCGTTGCGTTTCACCACATCGAAACTGACCGTATATTTGCCCTGGTCGAAAGTGATCGACTGCGAGATGCCGTTGCCGACGCCGCGAATAAAAGCACTGTGCCGTGTGCCATCCGGAGCGGGCGGGGCGAAGATCGGGCCTCCGGTGATAAGGTTGATGCCCACCTCATCGCCTTGTTTCGCTTGTTTGAAGCCCCACACGGCACCGCTTGGATTTTTCCCATAGGTATCGTCTTGTTCATTCAAGACATCGAACGTCTCAAAGCTGGGGTTGGAGACGCCGACGGCCCCCAGAGTCGGAGTGACCGTCACGACGTAGGCCCGGGTGGAGCCATTCGGCGCGGTGATGGTATAGGTCTGCGGTTTGGTGAAGTCATTGGTGGAACCGGACGCAGGCTTGCCTGTGACCAGCGGAGACCCCGTTTTGTAGATTGGCGCGAGTTTCGCCAGGTCCGTCGCCAGCGGCACTTGCACGCGAATCTCGTTCCCGGCAATCGTGGCCGCAGGCATGCCCGGGAAGACGAAGTCCAGGAGGGTCGCGATGGGTCCCCCTTGCAGGGCGGCGACAATCACCGTGGGATTTTCACCAAAGGCAGCGGGTGAGAATTCCGGCATGACGATGGTTTGGATGCCTGTGTCGGTTTTGGAAATCATCAGCGGCTGTTTCTTCGGGTCCGCGAGAAAATAGGCGCTCGCAATCTTCGTGGTCATCCCGGGCAATGTCAGCTTGCGATCGGCGGGCAATTTATCGACGCAGAGATAGAGCAGGTTGCTTTGGCTGGTCACCCATCCCCAGGGCAGACAGCGTCCCCCCCAAGGATAACAAAGCAGGCGCGACAGCAACTGTGCTGCTTTCGCCGCGTCCACATAGGTGGCCAAATCGCGCATGGCGATGACCGTGTATTGGTTGTCCTTGAGATACTTGACATACTCTTCGAAGATCACCGGATCGAGCCCCACCCCCGGATGTTCCGAATCCGGCACGCCGTGTAATGTTAGAATGACGACCTGCCCGGGAGTCGCCTGTTTTACGGCCCTATAAAAGACGTCTTTGTCACGCTTCAGATCACTGTCACTGACGCTGAAGGACGGCGCGTCGAACGGGTTATCAACGGTCGGCTGGTAGGGTCGACTGTGTCCGCCCCTGGCGAACAAATACCCTTTCTCAGTCAACACGGCGAGGAACTTGTTGTTTACGCTGTAGAAGGGCCAGCAGAAGGTCGTGGGTTGGGCCACTTTGTTTTGCAGGCAAGGCTCTTCGATCCCCATCAGACCACGAAGGCAACCATCCAAACCGGTGGCACTCAACTGCCCATGGCCCAGGGTGTGATTCCCGATTTCAAACCCCATGTCATCGAGCGCTTTGATCTGCTCCCAGGTCATGTACCAGTCCTTTCGCGTTCTGAAACCAAACGCGTCAGAGACGAAAAACGTCCCGCCACATCCGTATTTTTTCAACAGCGGACCGACAACCGTCGCATGACTGCGGCAGGCATCGTCGAACGTGAGCACCACGAGCTTCTCCGGAATCGACTTCAACAGGATCCCGTAAGGATCATTTGCCTTTCCCCCGTCTTTCGTTGCGCTCTCTGCCCTGCATGGAAAGATCGTGGCCATGAGCACCGCACACATCAAAACTGGTAGTTTCTTCATAGTTCGTATCATTCCGTCTTCCGTCCTCTGTCTTCTGATCTCACTTCACTCCGAAAACCGTAATGCGCCTGAGCAGCAGTTCCCGGGGGGCTTCGTTTCTCGTTTCCACCCGGATGAACCTCGCCCGACGCCCCGGGGTGTTGATGCCCGCATCAAAATGGGTCACAGGCACGACCCATGTAGTTTCCCATGCCTTGGCGCGCCAGATCTCCTCCCATTTCTGCCCGTCCTCGGAGATGGACAGGATGAGACCTTCAGCCCGCCGCTCATTGGGGCGGTTTTCGACCACAACGGCATTGACCATCTTCACGGCGCCGAGGTCAACCTTTGCCCACGGATTCTTCTCTTTGTCGGTATGAAACGCGTAGTCGGCCTTGTCGCCTGAGAAAAGCCGCGCATGGTTCTTTTCGTCGTCATATCCCGAGCGGGAACTGATCTCCAACTTGGCATTTTCACTGAGCAACGCACCATGTTCGGAAAGGTAGGACTTGGGCGCATGGGCAGCACCCAGGATGCGGCCGGCTTCAACCGGTTTCTCAAGCGTCAGTTCGATAACCGTCACCGGTTTCTCACGGTCTTTCCGGGAAACCTCTACCGAGAGTTCGTCGGCGCTTTGCTTGAAGGTGACCGGCGCGCCGGTCAGCGTGCGGGCGGCGAGAACCTTGTTAGGGAGCGGATCAAATCCGAGACCTTCCACCGGCCACTCGGAAACGTGCAGGTAGAGCTTGTTGCCCTTGTGACACGTGCCGCCCCAGGTGCCGTTGCGGTAGGGGCCGCCGCGCGTGCCGTAGATGGCTTCACCATACTTCTTCAACCACGCGCCCATGGCCCGGGCGACCTTGGCCTCACCCTCGGCAAAGGTGCCGTCCGGACGCGGTCCGAAGTTCAACAGCAGATTGCCGCCGCCGGTCGTACAACTGACCAGCATTTTGATGCATTCTTCCGGACCCTTGAATCCACCCTCGCCACCGTAGGCCCACTGAGACCCGACATGGATGCAGGATTCCCAATCCTTGGAAAAGTCCATCGCTCCAATAAAGCCCTCGGGCGTGTCGTAGTCGCCCCGGGTCATCTTCGCAAGCTCCGGCGTGGCCGGGCCGCGATCTTCCGGCGTTTCCGGCCCGCAGAAAGCGGCGGCGCGGTTGTTGACGATCAGTTTGGGTTGAAGTTGATACATCGTCGCGAACAGTTCGTCGAACTTCCACTTGCCCCAGTCGCGCCCGCCGACGTGATCGAACCACATCACGTCCACCGCCCCATAGTTGGAGAGCAGTTCCCCAACCTGCGCGCGGTAGAACTCGTCGTATTTCCTGTTGTCGCCGACAAGGTAATCCGGGTGATACCAGTCGCGGGTGGAGTAATAGAGCCCGAGCTTCATCCCCTGCTTGTGGCAGGCATCGGCGTAGGCGCGGATAATGTCCTTGCCGTAGGGGCTGGCCATGATGTCGTAGTCGGAGACCTTCGAGTCGAACTGGGCGAAGCCGTCGTGGTGCTTGGCGATGAGCACCATGTATTTCATCCCCGACTCTTTAGCGAACCGCACCCACGCGTCGGCGTC
>CAZVFG010000073.1:0-6821 GCA_964626125.1 uncultured Methanoregula sp. | reverse complement strand
TCGGCATCGGACTTCCATATGACGCAGGAGATGACCGCCACGATATTTTGCCCTTTCCCCTCAGAAAGGGTAAAATAACAATGGCCGCGTGAACTGCGGGTAAACTTTGTCACTTCCCCCCTCACCCAGATGTCCTGAAGGCGCCCATCGTCCAGAAGTTCTTCGATGAGTGCCGAGACTTCCGATACCCGCAACGGCGCTGTTTTCCCCGCGACGGATATTTCCGGGCTGTAAAACCAGTCCATCAACAACTATTATGCGCAAAATGCATATTATAGTGTTGAACGCAACCCGCTTACCCAATCACCGACTCGGAAGAGTCGGGGTTGGGTTACATCAGAAAAGAATGCGTTGAACACTATTGGAGAAGACCACATAAGTATTATATGAATGGTCTTCGACTTACATGAGTATTACCATGCCGGTTTTCGCCGTCTCCAGCATGTTCTTCCATGAATACCCGTGCCCGGAGATCTTCTCGTATGTCAGTGCCGCGGGATTAAACGGGATGGAATTCTGGCTTGAGACCCCCCATTTCTGGCTCCGCGACTGTCCTGTTGACGAGGTTCTTGCATGCAGGCAGAGTCATCCCGAGGTGTCGGCAATCACCGTTCATGCGCCGATCCTCGACCTGAACCCCTGCTCGATCAACCCCCGGGTCGCAGCTGTCTCCATTGAATACGCTGTACAATCCCTCCGGATTACAGAAAAACTGGGTGCCGGAGTACTGACGGTGCACCCGGGCAGGCGTACCGCAAAACGCCCGCCATCTGATGCGGATTTCGTGCGGTTCGACCGTTACGTTGCGGCACTGCGGGATGCGGCAACAGGGACGGATGTGAAGGTGAGCATGGAGAACATGGAGCCGATCGTCAACTCGCTGCTCTGCACCCCCCAGAGAATGCGGGAGCTGCTTGATAATGAACCATGGCTTTCCTTCACGCTCGATGTTGCACACGCGATTGCCGGTTCACCGGAGGATCTGTTCAGGTACATTGAGCTCTGTCGTGACCGCCTTGTGAACGTGCATATCAGCAGAGTTGAGGGGAAGCGGCTCCACCTCCCGCTCGACAACAGCCCAGCGATGGCACAGGTTGTCGGGGCGCTGCGGGATCATGGGTATAAAGGGCCGCTGACGCTGGAGATCGAGGATTTGAACTTTGGCCGCCCGCTCACATCGCAGGAAAAGATATCTCTGCTGGCTGCGGATCGGGCTTTTTTGGAACACTGTTATCATTAACCCGCTAATTTTATCTCATTACCCCTCCCTATGTGTAATGTTACTTGCTCTATGAACATTCCTCTGTGCGGTTGCCGTCCTGCGGCGTGGATCCAATGATCGTCGATCCCCTCAACATCGCCCTTTTCCTCATCTGCATCCTCCTCTCGGCATTTTTCTCGAGTTCAGAGGTGGCGCTGATCTCGATGAGCCGGGCAAAGGTCAGGACGCTTGTCAATGAGAAACGGCCCGGGGCTGAGGCGCTTTTAAGGCTCAAGGAATCACCCAACCACCTGCTCACCACGATCCTGATCGGCAACAACATCGTCAACATCGCTGCTGCAGCAATCGCAACTGCGATTGCGATTACGGCGTTTGGCAATGTCGGTGTCGGGATTGCTACCGGTGCCGTCGTGATCATCCTGCTCGTATTCGGAGAGATCGGGCCAAAGGTCTACGCAGCACGAGCATCGGAAGGATTTGCTCTGGCAGTAGCCAGACCAATTCTCTGGCTCTCGTATCTCTTCTCTCCTGCGATCTGGGTTGTTGACCGGGTCACCCTGTCGCTCCGAATGCACCGCAATCCCATGGAAGCCTCAGTAACCGAAGAGGAGATCAAGGAGTGGATCGATGTGGGCAAGGAGGAGGGAACCATCGAGCAGGAGGAACAGGACATGCTCTACTCGGTGCTCGAGTTCGGGGATACAACAACCCGCGAGATCATGACCCCCCGCGTAGATGTGATCCTGATGGAGGATACCGCGACGTTTGAGGAGGCGATACGGACCTTCAATGAGACCGGGTTCTCGCGGATCCCCGTTTTCCATGACAGGATCGATAACATCACCGGCATCCTGAATGTAAAGGATGTTTTTTCTGCCATGGTCACCCGCCGCAAAGATGCTTCCATTAAAGAGATCATGTACGACCCCACCTTCGTACCGGAGACAAAAAAGATTGATGACCTGTTAAAAGAGCTGCAGATGAGGCGGTTGCAGATCGCGATTGTAATCGATGAATACAGCAGTTTTGTCGGGATCGTGACCGTCGAAGACATCCTTGAAGAGATCGTTGGCGACATCCAGGACGAATTCGACAAGGAAGAACCCGATGTCCAGAAACTGAGCGAGGGAGTCTATGTCGTGGACGCCCAGATGTGGATTGAGGACCTCAATGACCAGCTGGGGATCAACCTGCCGGTTGACCAGTCATACGAGACAGTCGGTGGACTTTTACTCGACCGGCTGGGACATATCCCGCAACATCCCGGGGAGAAGGCGGAGATCGACGCAGGAAGACTGACGCTGATGGTCATGCAGATGCGCGGGAGGCGGATTGTCAAGGTAAAGGTCATCGCGCACCAGTTGCAGGGTGACAGTAATCCTGCCGGAGGGGCTGCATGAACGGAATGGGCGGGATACGATGAGAAAGAGGATCGCCGTGCTGGCATCCGGCCGGGGGTCGAACTTCCAGGCGGTGATCGATGCGATCCGTGACGCGAGGGTACCTGCTGCCTGCGTCCGGCTCATCACCGACAACCCGCAGGCATATGCGATTGAGCGGGCGCGTGCGGCAGACATCGCAGTCACCGTGGTTGATTACGCAGCATTCCCGTCACGAGACGTGTACGAACGCGAACTGCTCTCCGCAATGCAGGATTGCAAAGCCGATCTCTTTGTCCTCGCCGGGTATATGCGGATTGTGGGCAGCGAAATTGTTGAGGCATTTTCCGGCCGGATCATCAACATCCACCCTGCACTGCTCCCGTCATTCCCTGGGTTGCACGGCCAGCGGCAGGCGCTCCTCCATGGTGTGAAGGTTTCCGGCTGCACGGTTCATTTCGTTGATGAGAGTCTCGATGGGGGCCCGGTTATCGTCCAGCAGTGCGTCCCCGTGCTCGAAGGCGATGATGAGGACACGCTTGCCGCCAGGATCCTTGAGCACGAGCACCGCTGCCTTCCGGAAGCGATCCGGCTCTTCTGCGAAGGCAGGCTTGTGATCGACGGGCGCCGGGTTCACATCCGCTAAAACAGCAGCCCCTGCCTTTTTTACATGATACGCTGATACGTATGCAGCAGCAGCATCAGGCACTATCCATGAGAGAGCGTTCCCGCACCCCGCAGACAAAAAAAATAGCCCGCGAGCGGATCGCCATACTCTTTTTGCAGGCCCGGACGGCCTTTGCCACGCACCCGGAACTGAGCAACCGATACGTGGAACTTGCAAGGCGGATTGCGATGCGCCAGCGGATCCGGATCGACCGGGGACTCCGCCGGCAGTTCTGCCGGCGCTGCTCCTCGTTTCTTGTACCGGGGAGAACATCCCGGGTGCGTATTCACGATGGCAATGTGGTGGTTACCTGCTTATGCTGCAAAAAACGAAGACGTTACCCGGCAGGGAGGGATCAAAACGATGGACAATGACCATTCCATGCAGGACCTCAAACCGACGGTCTGGATCGGGAAACAGGGCTGCACTGACACCATGGTCGACGAGATCAAGGCACAGCTCAAAAAGCGCATGCTGGTCAAGGTAAAGTGGCTGCACAATACTGATATTGATCCTGAAGCGATCGCGCATCGCGCAGGAGCAGATCTTGTCGGTGTGCGGGGAAGGACACTGGTGCTTGCCCGGCGCAAAAAAACATCCCGATCCTGAAAATCTAACGAGGGGAACCCCCGATTTTTTTCACTCGAAATATATATGAACTTACCTCACAAATAAGATAAGACTGTTATTTATTACAACAGTGAGGTCGAGATATGACAACCGTGTATGATGTACCGGCTGACCTTCTTATTCGTAAGGTCGCAGAGGCGCTCAAGTCCCGGCAGGAGATCAAACCGCCGGTCTGGGCCGCTTTTGCAAAGACCGGTGTCCATAAAGAATTACCGCCCGAGGATCCGGACTGGTGGTATGTCCGGTCGGCGGCAGTCATGAGGCGTGTCTACGTGGATGGCCCTCTGGGTGTCCAGCGGATGCGCAGTTTCTACGGCGGGAAAAAGGACCGCGGCTCCAAGCCCAATGCGTTCCGCAAGGGCAGCGGTTCCGTGCTCCGGAAGGCGCTCCAGCAGCTGGAGGCGTGCAAATTTATTGTGCACGACAAGGCAGGGCGCAGGATCTCGCCGGAAGGGCAGTCGTTTATGGATGGGATGGCACTGGATACGTTAAAAAACCCGCCGGCACCGGTGCCAAAGAAGGTTCAGCCGCACAAGGCAGAGCCAAAGAAGGCTGAACCAGGAAAAGCAGAGAAGAAACCCCCGCACAAGAAAGGCGAGCCAAAGAAAACAGAGAAGCCCGAAGCACCAAAGGCTGATGCAAAGAAGCATGAGCCAAAGGAAGCAAAGAAATCTGAAAAGAAAGAGTGAAGGTATCGGTATGGGAGACGACGAGCTGACTGAAATCCGAAAGAGGAGGATGGCGCAACTGCAGCAGCAGTCTGCAGACCAGCAGCAGGGAATGCAGGAAGAGCTCGAACGTCAGCAGCGACAGAAAGCCCAGATGCAGATGGTGCTCATGCAGATCCTGGAGCCTGATGCCCGGGAGCGCCTGAACACCATCAGGCTGACCAAGCCGGAGTTTGCCGGGGCGGTCGAACAGCAGCTGATCCTGCTTGCGCAGAGCGGAAGGCTGAGCCAGAAGATCAACGATACCCAGCTCAAAGAGCTGCTCCGGCAGCTTGCGCCGAAAAAGCGTGACTACTCGATCACGCGCAAATAATGAAGGCGGGAGTGTTATTCAGCGGTGGAAAGGACAGTTCCCTTGCAGCAATCCTGCTGGGTACGCAGTATGACGTCGAACTTGCCACGTTCGTCTTTGAACCCACCAGAACGATCCCGTCCATTGAGGCTGCGGCGCAGGCGCTGGGGTTTCCGTTGAAAAAAAGAACCTTCAGACAAGGAATGTTGAACGAGATGGTGGATATGGTGAACCGGGACAGGTACCCCAACAATGCGATCAACCTTGTCCACCGCACCGCTGTCGAGACCCTGTGCACCGAGTACCAGGTTGTCGGCGACGGCACACGGTTCAACGACCGTGTCCCGATGCTGGCACATCCGGAGGTCCAGAGCCTTGAGAGCAGGATGAAGTGTTCCTATGTCCGCCCTCTTCTTGGCTACACGAAACGCGAGGTCGATCGCCTTGCGGAGCGGTTCCTTGTGGTCCGGTATGGAGAGACAGGGTCAATAGAAAACGGCGATTATGAAGCGGAGATCCGGGAGGCATGCCGGAACAGGGGCATCGATCCCGGGCCGCTCTTTCCGCCTCACCATGACCAGTCCCTGGTCGTAGGAAGAAAAGCAGGCAACACGTGAAAGGTGACAGATATGAGCAAACTGAGTAAAGGAAGGAAAATCCGTATGGCAAAGGCATGCAACCAGAACCGGCGCGTGCCCCAGTGGGTGATGGTACGAACAAAGCGCACTGTTGTTGCACACCCGAAAAGGCGCCACTGGCGGAGAAGTTCGCTGAAGGTGTAGGCAGATGGCAGAGAAGTTGCAGGAGCACATCTACATCATCCCGCTGCGGGACTCCCGCAGGGCACCGCGGTGGAAGCGCAGCAACACCGCGATCAAGGATATCCGGAAGTACCTCGCAAAGCACATGAAGAGTGAGGACGTGAAGCTCGATCGGAGCATTAACGAAAAGGTCTGGGACCGGGGGAGCACAAAGCCGCCCTCAAAGATCCGTATCCGGGCCATGAAGATGGAAGACGGGCAGGTCCAGGCAGAACTTGCCGAGGAATCGTAAGGGTATGGAACGGACGGCCACGTTTGCCGGCGACCCGAATATCGGGGTATTCTGCCGTGTTTTTGACGACATCGCTATCATCCCGCCGGAATCCACCGATGAGTTCCGTACGGCGGTCCGCAGCGGGCTCGATGTCGAGCTGGTCGAGACGTACGTGCAGGGCAGTTCCATTATCGGATGTCTTCTCGCTGGTAACAACAAGGGGTTCGTGGTGAGCGGGATTGCCGGTCCGGATGAGATCGCGATTCTCTCCGAGCACCGGGAGGTCATGCTCCTCACCGGCACGATGAATGCCGCTGGCAACGTAATCCTCGTAAATGACAAAATCGCCATCATCCACCCCGAGATGGAAAAGGAGACGGCACAGGAGATTGGCGGGTTTCTCGGTGTTGACGTGCTGCAGAAGTCCCTCGGCGGAATTAAAACCGTCGGGATGGCGGGCGCTGCCACCAGCAAAGGTGTGATTGTCCCCCCCCGGTGTACCGAGCAGGAGATCGCACGGCTCGAGGATTTCTGTGGTGTCCCGGTCGGCACGGGAACCATCAATATGGGCAGCGGGCTCATCGGGACCGGAATCCTCGTGAACACCCGTGGGTACCTCGCAGGTGCACAGACCAGCGGGTTTGAACTCGGCAGGATTGAAGATGTATTCGGATTCCTGGAGTGAATCAGAAGGGTTGTTTTGATTTCTGGAGTGAAATGACATGGAAGAGAAGCAGTTTGAAGTAAAAGGCACGTTTCTGATGGGCAAGGACTGGAGGCCTTATAAAAAAGTGATCAGCGCCCCCAACGAGAAGCAGGCACGGGAGCGCACGTTTGCGGTTATCGGCAGCAAGCACAACCTCAAGCG
>CAZVFG010000072.1:5414-6823 GCA_964626125.1 uncultured Methanoregula sp. | reverse complement strand
TGGCAGAGCCGGGCGCAGTGGTCGATGTTGGGCGTCTTTAAGACCGCCCGGGCGAACTTCTGCATCAGGTAGTTCTCCTCGTTGGAGACACGTGCTGATGAGAGGCACGCTATCTCGTCACCCTTGTAGGACTTGAACTTCGAGACGATGAGCTTGTATGCTTCGTCCCAGCTCGCCTCAACAAATTTTCCATCCTTTTTGATGAGGGGCTTGGTCAGGCGATCCGGGCTGTTCACAAATTCCCATGCATAGTTACCCTTGGGGCAGAGCTTGCCCTCGTTAACCGGGGTACGATGCCAGGGTGAAACACCCACAACCTTCTTGTCTTTTACGACAAGGTTAAAACCGCAACCGCAACCGCAGTACGGGCATGTGGTTGGTACGTACTTGAATTCCATGTTCTTACCTCGAACAAGGGAAATTCTGGTTTTTCCATATTTAAGGATGATGAAAACACTTCGAAAAATGATGGACTGCAGTGGTTTTTTTACCAATCACTGACAATAAATTATTACGGAATCAGTTAATTGAAACGCAAAATCAAGTGCGTTCAATTGATTGACAACCTCGTCATCATGAGGTACGCGCAGCTATGAAACAACCGCGCATTCCCCCGATTATCCCTGACATCATCCAGACGGCACTTTCCGCGTGCGACCGGACGGTGTTTGACCGCCGTGAAGCCTGCCCCTCGTGCGGCGGTGAACTCTCGGGCTATGACAGGAAGAAGAAACAGTTCGCCATACTTATGGAGGACGATAAGAAACGGCCGATCAATGTGGTTGTGAAAAGGTTTTTTTGCCGCACGTGCCGGGCAGTCTGGTTTGCTGATGAACCGTTCTATCCTGATACCCGGATCGGATCGCCGGTTGTCGATCTCTGCGTCACCCTCGCGACCACGATGCCTTTCACCCGTGCGGCAGCGTACCTGTCACAGATGGGAGTGATCGTAGATCGCGGGAGCGTGCGGAACTATGTCCGGCGCGGGTTTTTGGACATACCCGGAGCAGATATGTTCGGGATCCGTCTCCCGCTGTCAATCATCTCACTTTTTGAGATCGCTGCCCGGACCGGAGAGGGGAGTCCCGTCACAGGGGCAGAAGCGCTCGCTGCCTGTGGTTTCCCATCCGCACGCCGGGCAGCGCCTCACCGTCCGGTCCCGGAGGAAGAAGGGGATCAGCGGGATAAAGAGGACAATTAAGAAGAACGGCAGGTGCAGGAGCCACATCACGACGGAGAACGCGAGTGAACCGGCAAGCAGGATCAGGCTCAGCAGGTAGTGCCGCCTCATATCACGCCCTGCCTGCCCGGATTTCCGTTCCGTGCAGCCCGGGCGCACGATGAATCCCCCTGAAGGGTGGAGGCACCAGAAACATCAGTTTTGTAGTGTTACACCCTGAAAAAGGGAG
>CAZVFG010000072.1:0-5314 GCA_964626125.1 uncultured Methanoregula sp. | reverse complement strand
GGAGCCTCTGCTCCGAAGTGCCGACACCCTTGTGAAGGGTGGAAGCACGAGAAGCCTCCGCTTCGTAGTACCGACACCCGCGGAAAGGGTGGAGGTACTAGAAGCCTTGGCTTCGTAGTGCCATCTCCCGTACCGAAAATGCGGGCAGGGCATCTGCGGCATCCCCCAGTTCTTCTGAGAGATCAAAGCCGTCAAGTTCCTGTGCAAAGAGTGACGACCCGATCCCCGCCGTTACGACATCTGTTGCGCCTGCTGCTGCCATGACCTTTCTCACCTTATCACAGGTGAGTGCCCGCTGCACATCCCAGAACTGCTCTGCGATCCGGAGCGCACCCGCGTCGCCGATCTCACCGGGGTCTGCAGAGACCACGCGGGCGAGCCGGCGCATTGCTGCCGTACGCGTTTTTTCCCGGTGATCCGGCGTGTCGCAAGAATACTGTTCTGCCGTGATGTGCCCCAGGATAAGGTGGGCATCGGCACTTATGGCAAAGAATTCGGTGCTCAACGGTGTTGGCACACCGTCCAGGACGACGATGCGCAGGAGTGCCGGGATGCTCGTGCGCAGCATGCCGGTGTAAAGGAGGTATCCTTTCTGGAGGCGTTTTAAGTCGGTCAGCCCTTTGAGATCATCAAACCGTGAGAGCGGGATGATATCGGTGGTCGTGCTTCCCACGTCAACAAGGACGGCACCGGGAAAGGATGTCCTGAGATAATCGGCAGATGCCAGCCAGTTCGCCGCGGCAAGCTGGGGCACGGCAGTGATATGGAACTCTGCATCCGTGCCGTAGAAGACCGCACGGGGAAACACCTCTTTGACCGCACGGACGATGAACGCAATTCCTTCAGACTTGTCAGCAAAACAATCGGCGAGCTCTCCGCTCATGACAACAGCGGCGGGGGTATCCGGGTGTGCACGGTATTCTGACAGGACAGGGACCAGCGGTGCCCCCTCCCAGAGCGGGCAGTAATGGATATGGACACCCTCCCCATTCACAACCTTGAGGTTGGCACCGCCCACATCGATCCCGATCATGCCTTTGTGACCTTCCCTCCCTTGTCAAACCTCACCCTGCCGGACAGGTGAACCTCTGCCGGTGCATTTCCTTTCGAGGCAGCAACAAGGATTTGGGCAATCTCTTCTCTCATGCAGGCAGCAATCCCCACGAGGCTTGTAGTGATACGCGGGTTGACATCAACAACATACGCCCGGTCAGCGACAACGACATCGACACCGCAATAGCCCTGGCAGCCGAGGACTTCAACCGTTCTTGTCGCTGTCGGTATGATCTCATCACTTCGCGGGTGACTGACGGGAGTTTCACCGCCGCGGTAATGGAATGCACCGTCCTTTCCGATTTCAATGGACTGCCGGTTCAATGCAAGCACCAGCGGCGGTGAACCGGAGAAGTACAGGCATGCATCCCCCACCACCATGCTCCCCACGAGGCTCACCGAGAGGTGCTCGCCATCGATATACTGCTGGCCGAATTCACCGGCTCCCGGAGGCTGGTCGCTCAGCCTGACACCCTGTGCCCCGCACCCGCTCACCGGTTTTATCACACGCATGCCGGTCATGATCTCGTCCGGCACAGGGATGCCGTTGCTGCGCAGGATCTTTGCGGTCTGCACCTTGTTGGCGCAGACTGCGGCGCTCATGCTGCCGCACCCGAGGTTATGCGTGTGCTGCTCGAGTATCATGGTAAAGCGCGGCAGGAGATGGTCCGGTGCAATGACCAGCCCGACATCGCAGGAAGGGGCGAGTCGCGCGATCTCGGCACCAAAATCCCCCTTACCGGGAGTGACGACCTCATATCCGCAACGGACAAAACTCTGTTCCAGAACGTCGAGCATCGCGGCTCCTTCTGCGGCAAGGGCAGGATCGTGCGATACCGTGTATTCGGCGAGCAGGGCGTTCATACGGATCTGTAGGTCATGCTGGGAGATTACGCTTCCCGATCGGTGAACTATTTGTGGGGTGAGTGCAAAGAGGATGAGCATGAAACATTCGATCCTGCTGACGAACGATGACGGCGTCAGCTCGGTGGGGATCTGGGCGGCGTATGAGGCGCTGTCTGAAATTGCCGATGTAACGATCGTTGCGCCGGCAACCCAGCAGAGCGCGGTCGGCAGGTCGATCTCCATCTTTGAACCGATACGGGCGAACCGGGTCATGGTGAACGGAGTTGTGGCATATTCTGTTGCAGGAAAACCGACGGATGCCGTGATCATCGGGCTGTACGCGCTCAACCTCCACCCGGACCTTGTCGTGAGCGGCGTGAACATCGGGGAGAACCTGTCATTCGAGTCGGTCATGACCTCGGGGACGGTCGGGGCTGCGCTCGAAGCGTCCAACCAGGGCACGAAGGGGATCGCCTTTTCGCTGCAGGTCGAGGACCAGGGGGATAAATTTGATGACCCCCGTCACCACAGCCAGAGTTTTGAACCGGCAAAGAATATCATACGGGATATCGTGTCCCGTGTGCTTTCGCAGGGGTTCTGCCCGGACGCCGATGTGATCAACGTCAACATCCCTTCAAGAATCACCGGAGGCTATGAGGTCACGCGCCTGGCAAGAAAACTCTTTGAAACCGGCGTGGAACAGCGGTTCGATCCCCGCGGCCGCCCCTATTACTGGATCAACGGCCCGCTCATTGACGATGCCGAAGAGGGGACGGACGTGCATGCAATCAGGAAGGGAAATATCTCGGTCACGCCGCTCACCCTCGACTGCACGGCGTATTTGGCCTGCGACGAATTCAGAAGGATGTTTGTCCCCCCCTGACCCCGCACGCCTTTTTTTGCATATATCGGGGTCTTTGGTCTCCCCGGTCACATTTTCCGGCATGATTAATTATTCCTGCATTGTATCTATATGATCATGGAGAAGAAGGGAGCAGACGCGGGAAAACGGGCGGCAGGTTACCGGGCGGCAGATCTTGTCAAAAACGGGATGGTAATCGGGCTTGGCACCGGGTCGACGGTCTTTTTTGCGATGGAACGGCTGCAGGAGCGGATCTCATCGGGGCTCTCTGTCAGCGGCGTTCCCACCTCCACCCAGACCGCCATCCGGGCACGCCGGTTTGGCATCCCGCTGGCAACACTCGATGATTATCCAAAGCTCGACCTCGCGATCGATGGTGCCGACCAGGTCGATCCGGGGTTCCGGTTGATCAAGGGGCGCGGTGCGGCCCTGACCCGGGAAAAGTGCGTGGCTGCTGTCTCCCGGCAATTTATTGTTGTGGTTGATGAATCCAAAATAACATCCTGCCTGAACGCTCCGGTCCCTCTCGAAGTGCTCCCGTTTGCGGCGACACCGGTCATGGTACAGCTGAAGGTGATGGGCGGTATCCCTGTTGTGCGTGAAGGGACAAAAAAGGACGGTCCTGTGATCACCGATAATGGCAATTTTGTGATTGACTGCGGATTCGGGGATATCGATAACCCGGAGGAACTGGAAGGGTTGCTTGCCGGCATCCCCGGTATTGTCGAGAGCGGTCTGTTCACCGCGTTCACACAAAAAACAAAAGTAATTGTGGGGGGTTTGAAAAAATGCAGGATCCTTTCATCAAGTGATGTAGTTTCGTAATTTCTGGATCAGCTGAAGCTGGTGGTTTGCTTCTTTCTTCTTCTCTTTCTCGATACTGTCCATGATGTCGTTGATGGGTTTTGCCAGCTCGTAAATCTTCACCGGTCTTCCCTTGCTCTCTGCCTTGCTCTCCCGGCTGGTGATCCACGCGTGTTCCATCAGGTACCGCATCGCGATGCTCACTTCAGGCTGGCGAAGGTCTGTCCCCCGCTCGATGGCACGGGATGTCGCCTCTGGAGTGTTTGCGAGGAATACAAGGACTTTTGCCACATTTCTCTTGGTCCCGATCTCGATTAAGAGGTTTGCAAACTCTTCTTCTTTCTCCGTAAAATACATCACATTTTCCTGTCTCATGCATCACACCACTGATTTTATCTCTGAATGATGGATATTGTTATCTAAAATAAGATATAAATATTGTGTTATTGTTCATCAATGAGAGAATAATATAAATATTAATGGACCTGATTACGCGAATAAAAATATATCTGTTATATAAAATTGATGTGCCTGATAATTAAAAAAAATTACGGGGAAATTATTACATCAGGCCGAGGCTTCGCAGATCGGACAGGATCTTGATAACCGCTTTCTTTGCGTCATCGGGCTCCTTGCCCCCGGTGATGATCAGTTTCCCTGATCCAAAGAGAAGAACAACCACCTTCGGGTTCTCAAGCCGGTAGACCAGTCCCGGGAACTGCTCAGGCTCGTACTCGATCCGGTCCAGATTAAACCCGACCGCTATCTTGTTTAAGTTGATTGCCGTGGCAAGGTCTGCAGAGGTGACGATATTCTGGATTTTATAGGTGAGCGTCTTGGGGATGTCAATGTTTAAGTCCCGCAGCTGCTTTCCGAGAATTTCCAGTCCCTTGCTTAAACTGTCGATACTCTTTGCACCGGTGAGTACTACTTTCCCTGATCCGAACACAAGGGCGGCGATCTTCGGGTTCTGCATCCGCAGGACAACGCCCGGGAACCGTTTCTTGTTGTATTCAGCGTCCTTGATGCGCGATGCAAGTTCTGGTAGATCCAGATAATCGGTAACCTTGGCAGAGGCAACAATGTTTTCAATCTTGAGCGAGTCTTCTGGTCTGACCTTCATGTTTATAAGTGCCACAGAACAGTATTTAAAAAGTTGGGTCGGGGGTACAGGGCATCTCTCAGGGGCCGGGATGGAGCCTGAATCAATACCCGTCCCTTTTGCGGTCAACACCCAGCGCTTGATCTTTCGCTCCGGATCTTTACCAGAGGCAGAATTCCGGTTTGATGTATCCGTAAAAGAAAAAAGAGATGATACCTGCACTTCAGATTGGCTGTATGCAGGGTTCGGTTATGGCGCTACCACACCTCGGGGAATGCCATGTTGGTGTAGAGGTCTTCCAGCCGTGCCTTGTGACCCCGCTCCATCGCGGCAAGGTCAGTGAAGAGTTTCTTCTGCGCTGCGTCAGTGCTGGCATTCGCGAGTTGGGTGTACATCGACATCGCTTCCAGTTCTTTCTTGATGGCAACGACGAGTCCGTCAAGAGGTTTCATGTCGGGTGTAAGTGCCGGTGTTTTTAACGAGTCGCCCACCTTGAAGTCCTTTTTTGCATCGATTTGCATTGCCTTGATGTCCTTTGCGAGCAGGTTCTGCAGGAATTCGCGGTGCTTGGTCTCATCACCGGCAAGTTCAGTGAAGAGCTTTTTTAATGCCGGGTCCTTGACCTTGTCGGAAACCCCCTTATAAAA
>CAZVFG010000071.1:0-6950 GCA_964626125.1 uncultured Methanoregula sp. | reverse complement strand
GGGGGTATTTTTATGAGTGCTTCCCGCGCCCAGCTCCGTGTCCGTGCTCGCCCGGCACCCACCGCCCGCCCTCTTTTGTCAGCTCTTTCTTCCAGATCGGGACAGCCTTCTTGATTGCCTCGATGATGTATCGCGAGCCTTCATATGCTTCCTTTCGGTGACCGGCGCCAACAACAATGATCAAAATGTTTTCACCAACTGCAAGGCGCCCGATGCGGTGGATGATGTCGACGGAGAGGAGACGGTATTTTTGTATCGCGTCCTGTGCGATGCGCCCGAGTTCTTGTAATGCGACCTCTTCGTAGGCTTCGAGATCCATCTCCCTTATGTCATCGTCGCGGACAATCCCGTCAAAGACAACGATCGCGCCCGTGCCGCGCTGTTTTGCATCGCTGATCAGTTTCCCGATATCGACATCTTCTGTCTGGATGGCAATCATCGCGGTGGCCTTCCCGTCATTTTTTTACCCCCCCGCAACCGGCGGGAAGACCGCGATCTCATCCCCGTCCGAAAGACTGGTGTGGTCTGCCTCGGCGGTATCAAGGCGCTTTCCGTTCCTCATGACAATCACAAACTCATGAAATGCGCCGTGCTCGTCAAAGATCGCATCATACCCTTCCTTGTTTTTTGAAGCAATTTCCCTGACCAGGTCTGCAAGGGCAACACCCGATGGCGGTTTTGCAATAATATCGGTTCCAATAAGTTCCCCGAACTGGGCAAAAAAACGGATCGTGACGTTCATGATCTCTCCCTTCTCCTTCCTTTTTTGGTAGCGCACGCCTCGCAATCCGGGTTTCTTTCCACGCAGATCTCTTCCGCGCGTGCCCGCATACCATCCCAGATGAAGAGGCGGTTTGCTAAAAGTTCGCCCGTGGTCACCAGATACTTGATCACCTCGCTCGCCTGAACCGCCCCGATGACTCCCGGAGTCACACCGATCACCGGGAACACCTCCTGTGGCGGGGCTTTCGGGAAGATGCAGCGGAGGCACGCCGATTTTTTCGGAAGGATGGTTGTTGCCTGGCCGTAGAACCCACGGATGGCTCCATGGAAGAGGGGGATCTTTTTTGTGATCGCGACATCATTGAGGAGGTATCTGGTAGGGAAATTGTCCATCGCGTCGACAATGCCATCGGCGTTACCTACCAGCGATTTTACGTTTCCTGAATCGATGGTCGTGTGGATTGCCCAAACGGTGATATCGGGATTGATCGCCTGCAGTGTTTCTGCTGCTGAATCAACTTTCTTCTTCCCGATATCCCGGTCATTATGGAGGATCTGGCGGTTCAGGTTGCTCTGTTCCACCATATCATTATCCACAATTTTGATCGTCCCGACCCCGGCAACGGCAAGGTAGAGAGCGACAGGTGACCCAAGACCCCCGGCACCGGCAATGACAATGGTTGATCTTTTTAATCGCTCCTGCCCCTCCTTTCCAAAGAGCATCATCTGCCTTTTATACCGTTCGAGTTCCCGCTGCGAAAACATTGTTCTCCTCAAATTATCATGCTGTCCGACCCATGGAGGTTACGTGAGCATCCTCGTCTGACCTTTGTGTATGCTCAGTACCTGTATCTCACCTGTGCATTATGCTCTTTTCTCTATCACCACGCTCCATGCAATAAAATGACGATTCAACCGCTGTTTCCCAAGTCAGGACTGAAATGGATCTCATCTTCAGCGGTGAAGACAAAAAACTGCTAGGGTACGCGCCTTGGATCGGCAGATCGTTCCTATTGACTAAAATTATTTCAGCTCAGATATCGATTCACCTTATCACAGGTTTATCATACAGAGTGGTAGTCAGTTGTGGCTGGTTCATGAGGGGTCTGGCATGAAAAGATCAGGAAAAGACGAATTATTGCGACAAAAGATCGCAAAAAAAGAGTCAATGCTTGTGGCCTTTTCCGGGGGCGTTGACAGCGCGCTCCTTGCTGTGCTTGCCCGCGACATCCTTCCCGACAAGACCTCCTGTGTCTTTATTGACAGCCCGCTCATGCCCCGATCTGAACGACAGGAGGCAGAACAGGTTGCACGTGACCTTCATATTTCCCTTGAGATCATTGCGGTACCGCTCCTCCGGAATGAAAAGATCAGGAAAAATCCGGTCGACCGTTGTTATCACTGCAAAAAAATGATTGCCGGAATTTTGAAACAACGCGCAGGCGAGCTTGGCGTTGCCTCTATTGCTGATGGGAGCAATGTGTCTGATCTGGAAGAATACCGCCCCGGCCTGAGGGCAATGACAGAAGAAGGCATTGCCCACCCGTTCATTGAGGCAGGCATGACAAAACAGGACATCCGGAACCTTGCCAAAAAATCCCGGTATTCATTCTGGAATAAGCCCTCTGCCTCATGCCTCGCGTCCCGCATTGCCTACGGCGATGAGATCACCACAGAGAAACTCGCGATGGTCGAGCGGGCAGAAGCATACCTTAAAGGAAACGGTTTATTACCAGTGAGGGTCAGGATGCATGGAGCGATCGCGCGCATTGAGGTGGACAAAAAGGATATGGTAAGGATTTTTACGATGCAGGAAGAATTGGTCAGGGTGTTCAAACAGATCGGTTTTTCCTTTGTCACCGTTGATCTTGAAGGCTACCGGAGTGGCAGCATGAATAAGGTGAGGTACCCTTATCTGGAGGATACGATAATTTCACGAAAGGATGACAAAGCAGCGATGACAAAAAGGGGGAGATAATTTTGTACAAAAAGATCCCCTGTGTCCGGGTTGACGGGAATGTATCTGAAACGGCCACGCATGAGGTGGTTGAAGAGATCCCATTTGCCCTGTTCATCAACGGAAGGCACGCGATGACGGCCATGATGAGCCCGGTAAACATGGAAGACTTTGTAACCGGGTACCTGTTTACAGAACAGATCATAAAAGCCGCAGAAGAGATTGAGTCCATCAGGATTGAGAAGAACCGGATCAGCGTAATTACCAAAAACCTGTTCAAGGTTCTGGGACCTAAAAAGACGATCCTCTCTGGTTGTGGCGGGAGCAGTTCCTTTATTGATCCCGCCAAACTCCCGAAAATCACCTCTGATTTTGTGATCAGCGCAGAAAAAATCCATGGGTGGATCAAAACAGCCCTTGATTCCGCGCTGCACCGGACAACCGGGGGGATCCATGTAGTTGTGCTGCTCGATACCGACAAGGTACTCTCAGTTTCCGAGGATATCGGGAGGCACAACGCCCTTGATCGTGTGATTGGGTACGGGCTGCGCACCGGGATCGATTTTTCAAAGACCTTTGTCATATCATCAGGACGCATTTCGTCTGAGATGGTGCGAAAGTGCCTGATCGCAAATATCCCGGTGATCATCTCCCGCGGCGCGACAACCACGCTTGCTGCAGAAATCGCAGACAAGGCCGGGCTTACGGTTATCGGGTTTGCGCGGGGAGGAAAACTCAATATCTATACCCATGCAGAAAGGGTAACAGGGTTGCAGCCTGCCCGGCCGTCATCATCCCAGTGACTGGCGGAGCCTGCATACCTGGCAGAGGTCTCCGCTGCAGGGATCACCGCACTGCCGGCAGCGGCGCAGGGAACGGGAGAACATTGTCCCCCCGAGATATTTTTCAATCTTTTTTTGGCTCTCCATCAGCCGCAGCATCGTGCCCGGGTTGCGGTGCTCAAGACCCGAGAGCATGGACCTGACCTCGGCTCTCAGTGCAAACCTTGTGTAGGGGCATTCCGGCAGGGTAAGGAACATCCCCCTGACATAGAGATAGGATGCGATTTCCTTTTCTGAAAGTTCTGCAAGCGGTTTGATTCTTTGGATAAAACAGCCAGAGGTTTCTACAGTGGAGTCGCGTACAAGCCGGGGCAGGTCGCCGCGGAGCACGTTCATCAGCACCGACTGCGCTTCATCGTCAAGGTTGTGCCCGGTAGCGATCTTTGTCGCCCTGACTTTTTTTGCCCCTTCAATAAGCGCCTTTTTCCGCAGGATGCCACAGATCGTGCATGCCTGCGTTTCTCTTCCTTTCAGAAGGGCATCCAGATTATCTGAAAAGAGGTCCTGGAACGATATGATCTGGTGCTTCACCCCGATTTTTTCTGCGACCCGCTCTGCAGCCCGGATGGTCTCCTCGCGGTATCCCTTGATCCCTTCATCGACAGTGATAGCAATAAGGCTCACATCCTGCCATTTCTGAAGGTGGCGGGACAGGAGGAGGAGGAGCGCGGTGCTGTCCTTGCCTCCGCTGAGTGCAACCGCGATACGGTCACCTGAACGGATCAAACGGCTTTTTTCCACCGTCAGAAAGAACCGCTCCTCCACCTCCCTGATAAAATGGGTGCTGCACAGGTTGCGATGGGATTGCCTCTGGCATACGACCGCAGGCTCATTGCAGCTTGAACATACCGGGGTATTGGCCGGTTTCTTCTTTGTGACCATGCTTCACCCCCCGTGGGAGATCCTGATGATCCGTATCTCGTCATCTGCCCTGACTACCGCTCCCTCGGGTACGAGGATTCCGTTCCGTGATACAATCACTTCAAGGGGATTGATACCCAGATCTGACAGGAGTTTTTCAACCGTTACCGTACTTTTTTCTATAGTGCGGACTTCCTGATCAGGCAGGATAATTTTCATGCGCTTATTAGTAGGTTGGGGAGGACATCCCTTAAACGTCCCGGTGCGGTTAGACTCTGTCAGGATGGTGGTGGGTTCTGGCAGCATCTCCGGATGGACCAGCACCGGCTATTTGATGAAAAAGAACGATGAATACCATACAACAGAGGTGTGAAGGGTGCAGGCCGATTTATCGCTCACGGACGAGATCCTCCGGCTGAAAAAAAAGAGGAACGCGATCATCCTTGCGCACAACTATCAGGTCGCAGAGGTGCAGGACATCGCAGACCTGACCGGGGATTCCCTTGAGCTCTCCCGGGCTGCTGCAACCATGGACGGGGATGTCATCGTCTTCTGCGGCGTGGATTTTATGGCGGAGACTGCCGCGATCCTCTCACCCGGAAAGACGGTCCTGCTTCCGGTTGTTGATGCCTGTTGCCCGATGGCAGCGATGATCACGGCTGAGGAACTCAGACATGTAAAATCCCGGTATCCTGACGCTGCGGTTGCCTGTTACGTAAATACCACGGCAGAGGTAAAAGCGGAGAGTGACATCTGCTGCACGTCATCAAACGCGATCAACGTGGTCAATTCCCTCAAAGAGGAACGGGTGATATTCGTGCCCGATCGCAACCTCGCACGGTATGTGGCGCGCTTTTCAAAAAAAGAGATCCTGCCCTGGGAAGGGTACTGCATCGTGCACGACCAGATCACACCGGAGCATGTGAGGGCGGCACAGAACCGGTACCCGGGAGCAAAGGTGGTGGTGCACCCCGAATGCCGTCCTGAAGTAATCGATATGGCAGACCATGTTGCAAGCACATCGGGTATTATGCGGTACGTCTGTGCTTCGCAGGATACAACATTTATTATCGGGACGGAGACGGGCATCCTGCACCGGATCGGGAAAGAGTGCCCTCATAAGACCTGTTACCCGCTGTCTGAATCAGCCGTGTGCAGGAATATGAAAAAAACCGATTTGTCAACAGTGCGGGATGTACTTTCCACGCTCCGTCCGCGTATCACCGTGCCGGAAAATATTGCACGGGAGGCACGCCGTGCAATTGACAGGATGCTTGCGCTCTGAACCGCGGAACTTTTCTGGTATCCCTTCTGTTATTGGATAATTCCTGCTCGCTGCCATGGTACAATGTCTGTCCCGGATAATCACCCTGCACTGTCCGATGACCTGCTTCTCCTCCCGCATGAAGTGATCTCTTTGTTGTTGCAATCGCTACAAACAATTATCACATAGATATACCAATCTTTTTGTTCACAAGGATATTTCATGCACTCCCCGTTTGAAAACCTCTCGGTGGTCATTCAATCCCGCCCGAAACTGGTTGCCCTCCTGTTTCTGGTGTTGATCGGTGTTGCGCTTTACGGTACAACACTTATTATGATGGAGACGGGGAGCGAAACGTACCTCGACAAGGACACGCAACGCGGGATGCTCCTTGACAAATACACAAAGACGTTCCAGTCTGACAGCGTCCTGATCCTGATCGAGGCAGACGACGTCCTGAACTCTGATGTTCTCGCTTATATCGACCGGCTTATGGACGATATTGTGCGGGAGCGCTATGTTACGGGATCATCGAGCATTGCCGACATGGTGAAAAGCCAGAACGGGGGAGTCCTGCCAAAAAATAAGGCAGAAATCCAGCGCATAAAAGATCAGGTTCCCGCAGATATCCTGACGCAGTACGTCCCGTCCCGTACGATGACGATCGCAGTTGTGAACATCGAGCCGGGACTTGAAAACTCACAGCAGTTCAGCCTTATTGATCATGTGAACAAACGGGTGAGCCTCTCAGAAAGTCCGCCCGGGGTCAGTGTGGTTGTCACGGGGGATTCAGCATTCTCCAAGCAAATGTCTGCCGAGATGGGTACATCCATGGGAATCCTCGTCCTAGCCGCAATGGTCCTGATGGTGGTTGCCGTCGGTCTCCTTTTCGGGCATGTCCGCTACCGGCTCCTCTCGGTTTTTATCGTCGGCACTGGGCTCATCCTGACATTCGGAATTATTGGTCTTACGGGTATGCCGATCACGATGATCACGATTGGCGCGTTCCCGGTTATGATCGGGATCGGGATCGATTACGCCATCCAGTTCCACTCGCGGTTTGATGAAGAGGCGCGCAAATCCTCCCTCCCGGTGGCCGTCCAAACGACAATCACAAAGGCAGGCCCCTCCGTTCTCTACGCGATGCTTGCGACCGCGATGGGTTTTCTTGCACTCTCGATCTCACCGCTCCCCATGATCCGGAGCTTCGGGTATGTCTGCGTGATCGGGCTTGCCTGCTGCTATCTCGTGGCAATCGTAATGGTACCTACAATCGGTATCCTCACCGCTTACCGTCCTGTTG
>CAZVFG010000070.1:1837-7020 GCA_964626125.1 uncultured Methanoregula sp. | reverse complement strand
GGGGCATGTGGGACAGGATCCTCTGGCAGGCAGTGCCGGTCATGAAGGCACTCGGTCCGGTGTTTGGCAAGAACTCTCCGAAGGTCAAGACGCTTATTGAGGCAGCGGACGGCACATCGCTTAAACAGGAGATTGAGACAGGCACGAGCGTGACACTTTCCGATGGCAGCGGTACCTATAAGATTAGCGCACAACATGTCACATTCTCAGAAAAGATGCCCAAAAACGTCTTCTGTGCAGCGATGCAGGATGCGACGGTATATGTTGATGTCGCGCTGACCCCGGAGCTTGAAGCCGAAGGGTACGCCCGGGAACTGATCCGCCGCATTCAGGAGATGCGCCGGTTGCTCGACCTTGCGGTTGAGGACTTCATCACCGTTGATGTCGTTGTGAACGACCCCCGGGTCTGTACACTTGTCAGCGACAATCAGAAACCGGTAATCGCCGATGAGGTGCGGGCACTCACCCTGTCAATTCGTAAAGCCGCAGAATCGGCAACCGATTTAAATTATCAGCTCGTCAAGGACTGGGATGTTGAGGGTGTGATGATGACGATCGGGATCTCACGGGCATCCAACTAATTTTTTCAGGATCTTCTGTCCATCGGGCGATGTGAAAATAGGCAGGTTATTATCCACCGTAACACTGCTCCGCATTGCCTTTACCTTTTCCTTTGTGAGGGGATTGAAGCCTTCCTTTTCTGAAGTTTTTTTATAGACGAGCACCCCGCGCCGCTGCCATGCCGGCGTCTTTGCGAGGTTAACCCCACGGGCATGCATCATCTCGTGGAGTTGTTGGGAAGGCATCCCCTTGAGTTTTGCCGCTGCCTGCCGGGGTTTCATGCCATCAGAAATCAGCGCCTGCTGGCAGTACGCATTGACATGGTTCCGCCACGCCTCGTCCTGCCGGTTCACCAGATATTCGATGGTATATTCCGGTGTCACGGGGATAACGCGGGCATCAAAAGCGATTGGCTCGGCGCATTCCAGTGCGAGGGTGAGCGCACTTGCTGCAAACGACGCGGCGACCGAGTCGATCTTTTCCACGCGCCCGGAGAACGGGATTTTGGGGAAGTACATGCTGATCTCATCGGAGAAGGTGAAGGCAAACTCAGGAGCAAGACCGCTGTCGGCAAGAAGGCAGCGGCAGACCGCAGCCATCGCATGGGAGAACCGTACGTCGAAGGGTTTTACAAGCCCGAGCATATGGGCAAGGCGGTGAAATGCCCTGCCATCCAGCCGTACCATGAACGGGGGGACGGTGGTGATCGAGGCAAAAAGTTCACGGTTTTCCATAAAAAAGACCAGCGAGTGTCGGTGTAAAAAAAAGGTGTCGTATCGCCCGGATAACGACCTTTACTCCATCGGGGCAGACTGGGTGAATGCACCGGGCAGGTGTCGGATCAGGACGATGTCATCGATGGCAGAAATGATGCGGTACGGGATCTTCAGGCCCTTGAAGTTCTTCAAATCGACCAGCTGATCATTGACCTTGCCGACGACAATTGATTCGATCTTTTTCTGGTCCACATCGATGAGGACATCCTCGACCTCCCCGACAAACATCCCTTTGTCAGTATAGATCAGAAGCCCGAAAAGCTCAGTTATCTGGGTCTGCATCGCTATCAGATGAAAGTATATACTATAATGGTTAAAAAGATAATCCTTTCATTATGGACGGATCGTTTCGGATCGGGCGCCTTTTCGGGATTCCCATTCTCATCCACTTCACCTTTATCCTGATCATCCCGCTCTTTGCCTGGATCATCGCAAGCCAGATCACCACGACAACAGACCTGATCCGCGAGATGTATGCAGTCCCCATCGACACTTCACTCATCGCTGCCGGTTATATGCCCTATGTGCTGGGAACCATTGTTTCATTCGGATTGTTCGGAGGTGTGCTTATCCACGAGCTTGCCCATTCGCTTATCGCACGGCGTAGCGGGATCAAAATCAACAGCATCACGCTGCTCATCTTCGGTGGTATCGCCTCGATGGAAGACCGGCTCCCCGACCCCATGGTCGAGCTGCCTATGGCACTTGTCGGACCGCTGACCAGCCTTCTTGTTGGTCTTTTATGCAGCGGTCTTGTCTATATTGTTCCCTCAATCACCGGAGATCCTGCGGTTGGTGGCGTGCTTGTGTTTGTCTTTGGCTACCTTGGGGTGCTCAATATAATCCTCTTTGCCTTCAACCTCCTTCCCGCGTTCCCGATGGACGGCGGCAGGGTGCTCCGTGCATGGCTGGCCAAAAGGATGCCGCTGCACCGTGCCACCCGGATTGCTGCCGATATAGGCAAGGGATTTGCGATTGTCTTCGGGCTTGTCGGAATTATCTTTTTGAGCCCCATGCTCCTGCTCATCGCGTTCTTTATCTATATCGGGGCAAGCCAGGAGACGGTCTCGGTGAAGTACAGCGTCCTTTTGCAGGACATCCGGGTTGGCAGCATCATGAGCAGCCCGGTGATGACGGTCGCCCCGGCACTTCCGTTAACAAAAGTGATCGAAATGATGTATGCGACCAAACACCTCGGGTTCCCGGTGGTTGACCACGATGTGCTGGTGGGTATGGTAACCGTCGCAGACGTACAGAAGATGCCGTCCATTGACCGCGACGCGATGCAGGTGCGGGATGTGATGAACCGCAGCGTGATCGCGGTGACACCAGAGGCACCGGTAATGGATGTGCTCCGGATCATGGGGGCAAAGGATATCGGGCGGGTACCGGTGGTAGACAAGGACAAACTGGTCGGGATTGTCACCCGGACCGATATCCTGAAAGTCGTTGAGTTAAAAGAGATCTGACACGTCAGAAAGATATCAGGTGATCCAGCGGAGTTTTCCCCGTCACCCTCTTGAACTCTTCCGGTGTTTTAAATGGTCGCTTTGCTATAATGCCGGCAACCGCCTTTTTCGAAATCCCCGGCAGCCATTTCAGTGCTGAGGCCGGCAGCTCGTTGATCCGGATCGGGACGGGGAGTGCTGTCACTGATCGCATGCCCCAGTCAACAACTGCCACATCGAGCACCGTCTTTACGGCAAGCTGAAGGGGAATGCCAACAAGGAGCGGATATGAGCCCATCTGCCGCCCGAATGACAGTTCACCGCTGGCTTCGACCCTGATATCCCGTAAGATCGTCCCCTGAGGGAAGAGCCGCCGGAGCATTGGGAAATCGATCTTCTGCCGGACAAACTCCTTGAATGCCCTGAACCGGCGGTCGTGCCTGCCGAGCGTGTTGCTCGTGTACGCCGGAGTGCCCGGAAACGGCATCACCTGCCGGATGTTTACCCGCCTGACTTCAAGCCCGCTCTCCAGCACCCGCGAAAGGAACTGCTCGTTAAGGTCGTAGGTACGGGTCGTTTCACCTTCAAGCCCGCAGACAAAGTTCAGTCCCGGCAGGAGCTCCGGGATCCCGTCCCGTCGGACGCCTCCCACCTCGTTCACAATCTCGATTGCACGGAACACCTCATCCGGGAGTGCCTTGAGGTTGTTTGCCGCGACGACTGCGGGATCGGCAGTCTCCATGCCGAACGCAGCGACATCGCCCGTCGTGTGGTGCCGGACGATCGATGTAAGCGCTTCCCGGGCCGCGTCCTCATGGCGGGCGATGGTCGCCGGGTTTGTGTTATCAATATGGAGCGTTTTGAGTTCCGGTGCTGCGTTCCGGATGGATGAGAACAGGTTCTCGACAAGCTCCGGACGGGGGGACGGGTACTCCCCGTCACCTGCGCCATAGACAAGGATGTCCGGCTGGCGCCCGACCCGGAAATGCCGAGCGCCGTGCCGGTAGAGCGCCCCGACCTCAGCGGCGATGCCCCCGATACCCCGGTATTTCGGGGTTCCGTAGAAGGGTTCGGTACAGAATGAGCAGCCGCCTGCAGCCCCGCGGGGGCACCCCCGTGCTGTCTCAAGTTCGCACATAACAAAGGGGTAGTCGGGGTGCTGTATGATGATGGGGCTTCCCGATACACTCCACGGATCGGTACGTGCATAATCGAGATTACCCTCTACCTTGCTGCCATTGAGGTACTCGTCGAGCGCGATTGCCGGTTCACCAGGGAGCATTGCATCAAATCCGCCGATTGCCTGCCGGATCGCCTTTTGCCCCCCTTCGGGCGCATAGCCGAACCTGATCGGACCGCCAATCAGCTTCTTCGGATGAGACAATGCCATACCGACCTGCTGGATCTCGACAAGTGATGCAGGTGTCCCGCCAAGATACTTCCCCGGCACGGTGGCACCGGCGATCATCACGACAAGGTCCGCGGCGTTGAGCGTATTGATATGCACCGGATCAGTGCGGAGCTGGTCGATGGTGAGGTACCGCACAGAGTACCCCCGCTCTACGAGCACCCCTGCAACGGTGCGGATGTAGGGCGAGATGTACGGGGGGACACCGAGACAGGCGGGTTCGTCTACATAGCCATCGAGGATGACCGCACTAGCACCCATGGCCGATCAACCCGAGCAGTTTTCTTGCCCAGAAGAGTTTGCCCCGTTTCATCGGATCGACCGCTGTGTCATCGAGATCAAAACCAATGATCGTGATCCCGCTCGCGCCGAGTTCATCAGCGGCAAAGACTGCACGGTCACCGTCCGTAAACCCGCCGAAATTATGGACATGCATAAGCGGCTTGCTCTGGGTCGTACCGACAACGCGGCCGCTGAACCGGGGCACCCAGTGGCGCAGGAGCGGGATATTGTCACCGTGGGCGTGGATGACGATAACGGTGCCCTGACGGTTCATCTCGATAAACCGGTCGGTCGCACCATCAAGATCGGTGAAAATCGCGTCCGGGCGGATATTGTGATCGAAAAGCACCTCCGCCGCTGCATCCGCGGCAAATACGACTCCACGGATCTGCCCGAGTTCGTCTTTCAGGCACGGGGCATTGCCGCATACGGTGACATGCTTTCCTGAGCAAAGAGATCTCAGGAACGGGAGGTCGTCGCGGGAGAGCAGCGACGCTAGGAGCCGTGCCGCCTCTTCATCCTGTGCCCTGTCAAACCCAAAATAGTCGAGAATGGTGATGTAGTGGGGCTCCCACTCAGCGAAGTCCATGGTCCACCTCGGACTTCTCGATTGGTCGGGACGGCTGACGCCGCCACTCCCACTTATCGAAGTTCATCGCGATGCTCCTCCCTTCTCCACCGGGAATATCACGTTGTGAAATTCCCACT
>CAZVFG010000070.1:0-1737 GCA_964626125.1 uncultured Methanoregula sp. | reverse complement strand
ATCGAAGTTCATGGACGACGCCTTCACTTCTCTCTTGTCCGGGTTGGCCAAATGCGACGCTCCCGGACCTCGTCCTTCATCCTACTTTCCCTCGTTCTCGAGCCCGACAAGGGTCTTGAACTTCTGGAGAATCGGATCGATGACTATGGTGAGGAGATCGGCTTTCTGCTCCACTCTTCCGAAGTAGTGGAGGGGCAGGGTGGCGGCGGCCATGTTGGGGTGTCCACCTGCGTCACCGATATCCCCGAACGCCTCAGCAAGCGCATTGCCAATATGGAGACGGATGTCACGGTTCCGTGCCGAGACCACAATTGCGGTGTCGGTGATGCCGTAGACGAGCGCGGTGTTCACGCCTTCGAGCGTGATCAGGAGATCGGCTGCCTGCGGGAGGGCGTCGCGGTTCATCAGGTAACCCACGTTGGAGAAGAGGTACCCGCTGATCAGCTGGCGGTTCTGGATCGCTTTGCCCAGCACATCGATCGTTTCCTGCGAGAGTGAGGGCGACATGATCTTGTCGAGAAGATCTGCATCGGTGAGCGGCAGGAGAAAACCTGCGTAGTTCAGGTCCTGAGGGGTGGTGTTTCGCTTGAAGTCTTTGGTGTCAGCACGGATGCCATACATGAGTGCGGTTGCCACGCGTTTCTCAACAGGGATATCGAGCTCCTGCAGGTACTGGGTCAGGATGCTCGCTGTCGCACCGACGCCCGGGCGGATATCGATAAAGGTACCCGCTGACGCAGTGTGCTTTCCCTCCTTATGGTGGTCGATGACGATGTGGATCTTTGTGCCCTGCGGGACGTCATTGTTGGCCCCCGGTGCAGGAGTGTCGACGAGCGCGACATAGGTGCATTTTGCCAGCGCGTCTGACGTCAGGTGCTCCATCTTGATGTCGAGCAGGTTGACAAACGTCCGGTTCTCCTGGTGCCCGATGTTGCCTTCATAGAAGATTCGGGTCGTGAGATTCTTTGGGTTTGCATGCCTCGCGATTGCGGCGAGTGCCATCGCGCTTGCGATCGCATCCGGGTCCGGGTTCTGGTGGGTGATGATGCCCAGCGTTCCCTCCCAGCCGGAAAGAAGGGAGAAGAGGCGCTGCGAGATCCGGCTCACGTGCTGTTTTCTGACCTGATGGATCGCCGCCTTTGCGACCACTTCCTGCGGATAGAGGACGAACTCGGCACCGGCAGCGGTGAGCTTGTTCCCGCTCACCGGATCAATCGCACGGGCGATCACCTGTGCTGCCGGGTACCGTTTCCGGATCGCACCGACCGCGGCAAGGTTTGCTTCCGCATCACCCGTCATCACGAACGCAACTTCGGGTTCGGGCAGCCCCACGAGCATGTCGGGCGCTTTGATGTCCCGCACGTATGCATCATACTTCTGGTCGCGGAGGGTGCGGACACGCTGCTCGTCCCGGTCGACCACGATCGCATGCTCGTTCTCCTTTGCCAGTTCGAGGATGACATTGTATCCGGTCGTACCGCAGCCAAAGATGAGGTACTTGATCTGGCCCTGGGGCACAAACGGCGCTGCGTCAGGCATATTACACTGATGTCAGCGTCCATCCTATTAAGGGATTGCAGAAATGACAGGAGATGGCAGGAGAATTGCAGAAGATCTCTGCTCGAAACCTTTATTCAGGATAGTCGACCACATTATTAGGTCTAAGTGGGTCTGTAGCTTAGTCGGCATAGCGGCGGACTCTTAATCCGCAGGTCAAGGGTTCAAATCCCTTCAGGC
>CAZVFG010000069.1:0-7283 GCA_964626125.1 uncultured Methanoregula sp. | reverse complement strand
GGTATCCCCGGGCTGGATCGTCTTTGTTATGTCCTCCAATTGGACAGTCCCGGTATGGTACAGGACGTCGACAACGCCTTGAAGATCTTTTTTCGGTCCGATCACCTGGACTTTTTTCATCTTCTGGAGCATTTCGACCTACTCTATGGTAACTGTTCTTACGATCTTTTCCGCCGCCAGCGGTAAATTCCGTTCTCCCCTTTCCCGTACCAGCTTCGCCTCCCCATCACTGCGTTTTCTGAGCTGTTCGATCTCTGCGTTGATCCTTTCCATCTCCTTCTTGTAGTACTCTTCGGTTGCCCTTTTTGCCTCACTTTCCGAATTCTCGATCATTCCCGAGGCTTCCTTTCTTGCATCGAGAATGAGCTGCTCGGCTTCTCTCCTCGTTTCGTCAATTTTTATTGAGAACTCAAGCTCTTTTTCCCTTATCCTCTGCAATAACGATTTTTCTGCCACCATACAGAACTCCTATTATAATCCCCGCATTTTTTTCAAACTTGATGTAAAACCATGGTTATTGTGGGTATTTTCCCCCATGGCAGCCTTATCTTTCGGTTTCTCCCGTGCCTCGATAATCCGCTCTCGGCAACGATCGACCGCCCCTTTTTTCAGTTTTTCGATTAGTCCGGACATATTGTTCTTCATTGGCAAAAATCAAGTATAATCGATGTCAATTATCCCGTTCTGAACGATAAATGTATCTATGTTTAATCTACCATGCCAAGGAAGCATTCCATGAGATGTTATTATTGAATTTTTTCAATGGAGAAATTTGAGTATAATACGGGAAAACAGAAAGCAGAGACCTCATGAGATTCAACCGCTCAAATTTATCCGAAGCTGGCGGCTTTTCCCCCCAATGGAAAGTTAATGCAGGCTCCACTGCCAAAGCCGTGACTCTGATCAGCACGGCCGGCCAGAACACCCTGTATTTGTGCAATATCTCAGCACCGGTTCAGCTGTCTGGGGATTTGCATCGGATCATTCAGCAAAAACATCAAGATACCATTAAATACCGTAAATGTATTTACTGTTCAAAAAGGGCCCCTTCCATTTCGCGTTGCCTGCTGCCAACACTGGGGGTATATGGTGGAGTGACATATGTTCGAAAAAATACTGTTCACGACGGATTTTTCTGAGTACGCAAAGAAAACGCTCGACTGTATCGCCGGTTTTCCCGGCGCCCGCGAGGTCATCCTGTTCCACGTGATCGAAGAGGCCAGATCTCCGAGAGGTGGTGGAGAGATAGGTGATATATTCTACCGGACCGGCGAAAATTTCCTCAAGGAAGAGAAACGTTACCTTGAAAACCTCAGCCGGAACCTCAGGGTGACAACGGCGGTAAAGACATCATCCGACACCGCCGGAGCAATTATCGAAACAGCCGAGGAAAGAGGCGTTTCCCTGATCGTTATCGGTGCACGGGGGAACAGCCTCGTGGAAGGGATCCTCCTTGGCAGTGTATCGATGGCGGTCCTCCGCCGCAGCAGGACCAGTGTCCTGATCATGCGCCATAAAATTATCGAGGAGATGAAGGAAAAGACCTATGAAATGTTCTGCCCGATGATACTCTTCCGGGTCCTCTGCCCGATTGATTTCTCCCAGTACTCTGACAATGCGATAGCCCTTATCAGGACGACAAAGGGGGTGGGGGAGGTCATCCTGTTCCATGTTGTTTCTCAGGGCGAGACTGAAGCTGAGATCGAGGATGCTGTCCAAAAGGCGAAGGGTCAGATGGAAGCAATCCGCAGCAGTCTTGCCGCACAGGGCATCGAAGTAAAGACAATCGTAAAGACAGGGAATCCCACCTTCGAGATCACGAGAATTGCCGATGAAGAGGACGTATCGGTCATCTGGATGAGCTCCCATGGAAAAGGCTGGTTCCGTGAACTTTTGCTCGGCAGCACAGCGTATACGGTGGCGATGAACGCAAAACGGCCGGTGATGATCATCCGTACGCCAAAATGATGGGAACGAAAAAGCCTGAATTCTTCGGATGAAGTTAAAAATAATAGAATTTTTACGAGTGAAAATGCCGGAGAGGTGTGGAATACTCTCTTTCACCCTCCGAATTTATCCCCCGGCAAGTCTGCCGAGGATACCCAACGTAAACGCCATCACAAGTAAAGCGACGGTTTCGGTCAGTCCCAGTATGATCATGAAATTGCCAAATCCTTTACCGGTTTCTCCCATTGCATCGCAGGCACAGGCAGCACATGTACCCTGAAAGTATGCAGAAAGGCCTATGGCCGCGCCGCAAAAAGCGCCGATACCTAAAAGTTCATTGCCTTGTATGGCAAGTTCAACCATCCTGTTCATGACGATAAAGCCATAGATCGTCTGGGTGAGAGGTGCAGCGCAAAAAGCAACGAGCATAAATGCCGCCGGCTTATTCTGGCTGTAATTCTTCTTCCATGCTCCTATTGCAGCCATTCCGGCGACACCTGCTCCGGAGCCAGATCCCAAAGCCGATAAGCCAAGCACCAGGCCTAATCCCAGATCCGCAATCATGATATCCTCCTCTTCATTCTTTGAGCGGCTCGAATGTAGATCCACTCCATGTTACGTTCGCATGCCCAGAAAATTCCAGAACATTAAGCCTGACACCGTGCACGAGCACTGACATTAGTCCCAGAATCATATTTAAGCTATGGCCGAATAAAAGAATTACGACACCTGCCGCTAACGCGACAACACCACTGCCGAATCCCGATGCCAGATAGTTTGTAGTCTCAGCTACTGCCAGACCTGCCAGGCTGACTGCAAAAAGACGAATATACGAGATCACGTCGGTAATATTATTCATAAAGCTCAACGCTATGGTCCCCAGCCCTTCTCCAACCCCCCTGAATATACTATGAGCCTGGGGATTGGTAAACAGGATCACCAGAATAACTCCTGCAACAACCAGCCATAACCCAAATGAAGGAAATGCATCTCCCAGAATTAACGTCCTCGCAAGGAAAAATGCGGTCCAGAGTATGCAGATATAGCCGACGTCAGAAAGTGCTGTCAGCGACGGAAATTTCAGGAATGCCCGCCAGGAATGGGCAATGGATAAATGCAACGCTCCCAAGAAGAAGCAGAACGTTCCCATAACGTTGGGATTGTTCAACTGCGGAACAAGGGGCGTTAACCATCCCTGACCAAAAAATGTACCGGTCAGCAGACCCCATACGATTGCGCAGGAACCCAGGAGAGAAAAAAGCGAAACGATCGTTTTCATCTCTGCATTCAGTTTCATCTTTTTGTTGAACCAGAGAGCGATCAGTATCGTAATCAGGATATAGACAAGCCCATATCCGGCATCACCGATAAGAATTCCGAAAAATATACTGAAGAAAATCAGAAACAGCATACTTACGTCAAGTTCATGATAGCCCGGTGTCAGCCCCAGGAGATTAAGCACCGGATCGATCATGCTGATCCATCGAGGATTGCGCAGGAGCGTCGGAACGTTGTCTTCCGCCGAAGGCTCAGTGATCATGACTCCCCATTTATTGTCCTTGGCTTTTGCAATCAGATCCCTTTCCATGTCAAACGGGATGTATCCGGTTACATAGCTTATTGCCCCTTCCTTTCCCATGCCGCTCAATACCTGCTGGAATTCGATCTCCTTTTCCAGGTTTTTCTTTATTTTAACAAGGGCTTCGTAATGCGAGGCAGATTCAATAATTTCGGCTTTCATCATCTCCATGCCCTTTGTATTTTCGGCGAGCCGTGATCGGAGCAAAGATACGCTTTGCTTTGGCGGTGCAATTTCCAAAAAAGGGCATTCGAACGACCTTTGGGATATCACGACGCAATGGGCGATGTCGCCTGCGGTAAATATCGTTTTCACGATCACGTCATCGGGTAATCTTCCTGTTTCCTTTTCTGGAACCTGGTACAGCTTCAGGTAAATGCCGTTTTGTCTCAGCTGCAATATCTGGCTGAGATCGACATCGCCCCAGCGCTCCCATTCATTGATTTGACCGATTATGTTCCTGGATGAGGACCCGAGTTCTTCCTGGTGCCTGCCGAGTTCGATAAGACGGTCTGTAACCACGGTCCAGTCACCGCTGATCTCCTTTTGCGGCTGAATATTTTTCCCTGACCCCATCACCCGGAGTATGACCTCAAACGAGGAGTCAATCAGGGCCACTTTTTCCTGGAGTACGGATACATCCCTCCCTTCGGGCGGGTTCTGGTGCTCTACGTGCAAAACCCCTAATGTACGTAAATATTTTACTGTTGCTTCTGCATCTCCTGTTTCGAAAAGGATGGTGGCTTTTTTCATTTCAACAATCATACTGCCACCTCCTCAATATCAGCTTCTTCGATTTTATTTTTGGCAATTTTGCTGCGACCAACCGCATTGGTCATCTGGTCGCCGATATAGATTTTAATCAGGCGTATTGCCTCTCTTGCCTCGGGGATTTTTACCTTTTCGAACAGGTTGACACGCTGCGTGGTAATACGCAGTTCATGCTTCAGAATAGATATTCCCTGTTCAATGACCCGTATCTCTTCCAGTAAAGAGACCATATCCCGTAATGATTCTAAGCCTGCATCCACCCAGAGAGGCATCAGGAATAAGTCATACTCTGCCGGCTCAAAATCCACGCGTTCAAAAACCGGTACATCAACCCCGGCAATGTTTTTCTTTGCGGCGATGATTTGTTGTGGGATAAGCCAATTCTTGATTTCAGGAGCCTCGACCAAAAGCCCTGACCAGTTTTCTGCTGATTTCTCTTTTTCAGATAAGGAATTCTTTCTCTTTTTAAGAGCGCTCTGCTGGTGTACAATTTCAAGCTGCAGTTGCTGCTTTTTGAGCTGCAGCGTGGGCAGATACCTCTCGTACTGGCGCAGGGCATCCCGTTGTCTTTTAAGTTCACCTTGAGTAAATTTTATTTTCATACTTGTTTTGGCCAATACGTATCTATCATGGATTTCCTAATCCCGGTTTCCTCGGGAGAGAAACAATCGTGCAAAATCTCCCAGCCCAGATCCAGCGCTTTTTCAAGGGGGATATTTACCTTTAACGACATCATTTTATCTTCAAAGAGTTTTCCGTATTTAAGAAGTTTCATATCCCAGGCACTCATCTGAAATCCCATGGCCTGCTTTTCCTGTGTTTCGCGGTAATCGGCAAAAAGCTGAATCATCGTATCCATAATCGTCCGGTGGTCATCGCGGGTTTTGCTGTTGACCAGCTGCTTCAGACGGCTTAAGGAACCGAATGGTTCGATCACACCGTTCTTCAGATAAAACTGCCCCTCGGTAATATAGCCGGTATTGTCCGGAATCGGATGAGTTACGTCATCTCCGGGCATCGTGGTTACTGCGAGAATCGTAATTGAGCCTGCGGTGTCAAAATCAACTGCCTTTTCATAGCGGGCTGCCAGCCGGCTGTAAAGGTCGCCCGGGTATCCCCGGTTGGAGGGAATCTGTTGCATGGTGATGGCAATCTCTTTTAACGCATCGCAGAAATTGCTCATATCCGTCAATAGTACCAGAACCCGTTTTCCCTCCAGAGCGAAATTCTCTGCCACCGCCAGACTGATATCCGGAACAAGCAGACACTCCACAACCGGATCGGCTGCGGTATGCATAAACACAATCGAATGGGAAAGTGCGCCGTGTTCTTCCAGGGTGTCCCTGAAGAAAAGGTAATCATCATATTTTAAACCCATGCCGCCTAAAATTATGATATCGACGTCCGCCTGGGTTGCGATTCTGGCCAGCAGTTCGTTATAAGGCTCACCGGCAATGGAAAAAATAGGGAGCTTCTGGGATACAACCAGAGAATTAAATACATCGATCATGGGAATGCCCGTCCGAATCATCTTGTTCGGGATAATTCTTTTTACCGGATTCACGGGTGGCCCGCCAATATCGACGAGATTTTCGGAAAGTTCCGGCCCGTTATCCAGGGGTATACCACTTCCGTTAAAAATGCGACCCAAAAGCATGGTGCCGGTGGCAACACGCATCGGGTGTCCCAAAAACCGTACCTTGTCGCCCGTAGAAATGCCGCGGCTTCCGGCAAAAACCTGTAAAAATATTTTTTTTCCGTCAAGGCGGATAACCTGGGCCAGGGAAGTCCCGCGTTTTGTGATTACCTGGGCGAGCTCTGTAATGCCTATGTTTTCCGCTTCGACAGTAATGACGTCCCCGACAATCTGATGTATGTGGGTATATAATTTCTGCATACTAACCTTCCCTTGACCGTTCGAGTACAAACACCCTGATCACTTTTTCGATTTTTGCAAACTCTTCGCTCTGCCAGGGTTCGGAGTTCCAGCCCCTGAAAAGCTGTCGCAGCTGCAAAAAAAAGTGCAAAGCCGTATCTTTATCCTCAAAGCTAAATTCCGCTTCCAGAATGCGATAAATAAAATCAAAGATGTAAATCTGCCGTTCTTTGGGGGTAGCTTCGTCAACTGGATCAAAGGCATTCTGCTGCAGATAGACAAAATCAAAAAATTCTGCTTTAAGATAGTCCACGTAATCAGAAAGCGAAGTCCCTTCTTCTCCGACAACTTTCATCATTTGCGCCACATCGAAGCCCTTGCGCAGAATCCCGTGCCCCCGCTCTTTCTGTTTCTCATCAATAAAACTTTTATACTTGCTCCAGCTGAATAACGGGTCTATTGCCGGGTATCTGCGGGCATCGGAACGGCTGCGGGAAAGCCCGTGGAATGCACCAACTACCTTTAACGTTGCCTGGGTTACCGGCTCTTCAAAGTTTCCTCCTGCAGGGCTGACTGCTCCGCCGATGGTAACCGAACCGGTTGAGCCGTCGTATAACCGCACCACACCTGCCCTTTCGTAGAAAGAGGCGATACGCGACTCTAAATATGCGGGGAACGCCTCTTCTCCGGGGATCTCTTCGAGCCTGCCGGACATCTCACGCATGGCCTGGGCCCAGCGGGAGGTGGAATCCGCAAGCAAAAGCACGTGAAGACCCATCTGACGGTAATATTCGGCGATCGTTACTGCCGTATAGACGCTCGATTCCCTCGCTGCTACCGGCATGGAGCTGGTATTACAGATAATGACGGTGCGGTCGCTCAAAGGGCGGCTGGTTCCGGGGTCAGGTATTGTAGGGAATGTTTTTAATGTTTCGACCACTTCTCCTGCACGCTCGCCGCAGGCCGCAATAACGACAACATCCACTTCGGCATGCCGGCTGATCAATTGCTGCAGTACTGTTTTCCCTGATCCGAAAGGACCGGGAATACAATATGTCCCCCCCCGGGCCACAGGAAAGAGCGAATCAATAAGGCGCATCCTGGTAACCA
>CAZVFG010000068.1:4704-7357 GCA_964626125.1 uncultured Methanoregula sp. | reverse complement strand
GGCGTGTTGAGCGTGTAGTGGAGCAATGGATTTTGCACAGGGAACTGCGTGGCTTCGTGCACGATCAACCGGGTTTTACGTTCTTTGCCCCTGCTCACATGAAAATGCGGGACATGCACCTCATGGCGCGTCGCAAGGTCCTCGAATATATTGTGGTGCCGTGACAGGATCGGATGGTGAATATAATCCTGCGTTGAGACAAGAAGGATTTTCATGTGTTGTTATTCCATGGGCGGGTTGCCGTATTGAATTCAACAGGAAGAATCAGAATTTCCTCCAGCCACGATCATTATGGACCCATCGCTTCTGGCAGATCCCTGATTTTTGCCGGCGACCCGATGGCAAGTTTACGGGGCGGGACGTCTCTTGTCACGATTGCCCCCGCGGCAATCAGCGAACCCTCGCCGATGCATACGCCCGGAAGGATGGTGACATTTGCACCGATTGCGGCGCCTTTTTTGATTGTCGGCCCCTGCAGGCGACCGGTTCGTGATGGGGGATAACGGTCGTTCGTGAGTACCGTGCCGGGTCCGATGAACACATGGTCTCCTATGGTCGTATCTGTCGGAATATACACCAGGCTCTGGAGGTTGACATCGTTGCCTATGGTTACCCTCCCTTCGATAATGGATGCGGTCCCGACTGCAACCTGGTTGCCGATTTTTGTATTTTCACGGATGAGCACATGATGCCCGCAGGAGAAGTTGTCACCGATTACGACATCACAATACAGGATCGTGCCGGACCGGATGATCGCATGGTTTCCGATTGTTGTTCCCTTAAACCCGGTCTTTTTAAGATTCTCCCGCGAGGGAAAACCCAGTGTCACCGGTTCAAAGATCTGTGCGTCCGCACCCAGCGTATTGGTTCCATACTCAATCATTCAACCGTCACGCTCTTTGCAAGGTTCCTGGGTTTATCCACGTCCCTGTCAAGTGCCACTGCAGTATAGTACGCGAGCAGCTGGAGGACGACGAGGCTTGTGAGTACCTGAACGAACTTATGAGTTTTGGGGAGCGGGATGAAGATGTCCACGATATCGGCGAGTTCACTGTCCCCTTCGATGCCAAGCGCGATCACCGGTGCCCCCCGTGCCTTCATCTCCTTGATATTGGAGATCATCGCCCCGTAGGTATCATCCGGCATGCAGATGGCGATGACCGGGGTATCTTTTGAAAGCAGGGCAAACGGCCCGTGCTTCAGTTCCCCCGCGGCATAACCCTCGGCATGAATATAGGAGATCTCTTTCATCTTCAGGGCGCCTTCAAGGGAGACCGGATAAAAAGCACCGCGGCCGACATAGAAAATACTCTGTGCATTTTTACAGGCAGAGACCGCATCAGAGAGATCCCTCATGAGCACATCCTCGATTGCCCGGTGCGCATGCAGCAGTACTTTTGTTAACCGGAGACCCGAGATGAGGTTGACGATCTGCATCATGACGGCAAGCTGGGCGACAAACGACTTTGTCGCCGCGACGCTGATCTCGGGCCCGGCCCGCATAAAGATCGTGGAATCGGCAATCCGGCTGACGGAACTACCCAGCACGTTCGTGATAGCAAGCGTCGGGCAATTATGAGATTTTGCCTGTTTGAGCGCAGTAAGGGTATCGGCCGTCTCCCCGGACTGGGTGATGCCGATCACAAGGCAGCTGACAGGCGGGGGGAAATATTTGAATTCTGAGGCAAAATCGACACGCACGGGTATCCCGCAGGTTTCTTCCATGATATACTTGAATATGAGACCGGCATGGTAGGACGAACCGCAGGCAACGATGGCGACTGATGAAGGTTTTTTTGCGAGAGCGGGCAGGGTTTCCTGATCCAGGGCACGGATAGAGTCATAAAATGCCTGGGGCTGTTCGTAGATCTCCTTGAGCATGAAATGGTTAAACCCGCCTTTTTTGGTGTCCTCGACCGACCAGTCCACGAGTTCAACCTGGCGATCGACTGGATCGTTGCCCTGATAAATCCCGATCTTGTCGCGTGAGAGGCTTGCGATATCGCCGTCTTCGAGAAAAATGGCACGCTCGGTATGCTCAAGGATCGGGGTCATGTCAGAGGCGGCAAAATATTCACCGTCGCCAATGCCGATGACAAGCGGGCTTGCATTTCGCGCTGCGATAATCCGTTGCTCTTCGGGAGAGATGACCAGCAGCGCATAGGAGCCCTTCAGTTTCGGGACTACACTCTGCACGGCGGCGAGCAGGTTGCCGTTATAGTTCTCTTCGATCAGGTGAACAACAACTTCTGTATCGGTCTCTGAAAGGAACCGGTGCCCCCGTGCGATGAGCTGCCGTTTTAATTCCGCATAGTTCTCGATGATACCATTATGGACGATGCCAAACCGGTTTTTACAGTCAGTGTGCGGGTGGGCGTTGATATCATTGGGGACGCCATGGGTCGCCCAGCGGGTATGCCCGATACCGATCGTGCCGTTGAGGTGAAGTGCTGAACGGGCGTTTTCAGAGATCCTGCCTGCATGTTTGCAGATCTCGATCCCGCTCCCGATCGTGGCAACACCGAAAGAATCGTAACCGCGGTATTCAAGTTTCTTTAAGCCTTTGATGATGATTGGTGCAGCTGTTTTCCGACCAATATAGCCGACAATACCGCACACTTCAGATCACCAGGGAATCGTCGGGAACCGAGGA
>CAZVFG010000068.1:0-4604 GCA_964626125.1 uncultured Methanoregula sp. | reverse complement strand
TTCGGTCCGATCTCACAGTCGTCTCCGATGATGACAGGTCCTGAAATCACGGTATTGGGACCGATCGTTGTGCCTTTCCCGATATGAACGGTGCCGGTGATGATGGTGTTCCTGCTCGAAGTACCATGGCGGGAGGCGGAGATCTGCGACAGGAGGCGGGCATTCATCCTGAGCAGGTCCCATGGGTAGATGGCATCCTGCCAGTCGCCGGCAACAACACCATGGATCTTCTTACCATCTTCCAGCATGCAGGCAACTGCGTCGGTGATATCATTACCCCTGATATAACGGAAAAAATCAGGGGTCAGGGAAAAAATACCGGTACTGACCATAAAACTGGGGGATTTTTCCGGTTTCTCAATGATATGAGTGACCTCTCCCTCCCGCAGCGTAACAACCCCGAAATTCGAGGGGCTGGGGTGCTCTTTTACCAGCATCGCGTTTCGCTTGTCCTTGATCTGTGCGATCGATCCTGCATCGATATAGTTATCGCCGGGAAGGAGAAGGAAATTTTCCTTGATTTTTGATTTGGCACATTTCAGGGCGTGCGCTGTCCCGAGCTGCTTGTCCTGAACGACAACAGTGACGGGGACATTGAGATGGTTGAGGTACCGGGTAACCTGTTCTCTCCGGTACCCGACAACAACGATAATATCCCGGATCCCGTTTTTTATGAGTGCATCGATCACATACTCAATGATCGGCCGGTTTGCCACCGGAATCAATGCCTTTGGCCTGCTATGGGTGAGCGGCCGGACCCGCTTGCCCTCGCCTGCTGCAAGAATAACTGCCTGCATCTTTCACCTACCGGATATACGAATTTTCACCGATGATCCCCTCAATATAACTGTTGGGGGCAAATTTTGCCCCGGTCCCGATGACCGCCCCTACGTTGACCGAGCAGTTGATCCCGAACTGCACGCCGTCTGCGATGATGGCGCCGAATTTCTTTCTCCTGCTGTCCCTGCCACCCACCCTGATGGTCGCGTGGTCGTGGCGCAGGTTGGCGATCTTGGTCCCTGCACCGAAATTGCACCCGCTGCCAATGATACTGTCCCCGATATAGTTGAAATGAGGGATTTTTGTATCGGGCATGATGATTGAATTTTTCAGTTCCGTGCAGTGCCCGATATGGCAGCCGTCACCGATTGCGGTTGCACCCCGGATATAGGCATGCGGCCCGATCCGGCAGTTGCTGCCGATCACGCACGGGCCCTCGATATAGGTTCCCGATTTTACTACGCTGTCGTTGCCGATGATTACCGGCCCGGAAGAATGGACATCCTTTTCAATAACCCCATCGTTTTTTGACACGATCGATGCCAGCAATAATGCATTTGCATCCAGCATGTCCCAGGGGTGCCCCACATCCATCCACGTTGAGAAGGGGCACGCTTTGAGTTTTTTATCACGGATGTATTCACCAAGTGCATCGGTGAGTTCGAATTCACCACGTGGTGACGGTTGAATCACATCAATTCTTTTGAAAATGTCCTGATCAAAGATATAGGCACCGGCATTGATCATCGTATTTTTCGGGCGGGTTGATTTTTCCTCAAGCGAGGTCACCCGCCCTCCATCCACCAGAACAACTCCATAATCCTCCGGATGACTCGTGATACTGGTGCCCATACAGGGGGATTCATGGTTGCAGAGTTCCCTGATATCCGGACTCTGCAGGATCATGTCGCCGTTCAGCAGAAGGAATTTATTCTCAACAGAGCCGAAAGCAGCATTCAGTGCATCCGCCGTTCCCTTCTGCTGGCGCTGGGGTGCATACCTGATCCGGATGCCCAGCCGGGAACCGTCGCCAAAATGCCTGCGGATCTCGCGCTCGCCATAGCCTACGACAAATACGAAATCCGTGATACCTGCGTCACGGGCAGCGATGACAAGGTGCTCCATCATCGGGCGGTTTGCGAGCGGCAGCATCACTTTCGGACGCTTTGCCGTAAGTGGACGCATCCGCTTTCCCTCACCCGCAGCGAGCACGACACATTCCATAGCTACAGCTCTGCCTGCAACATTTAAGCAGTTTTTCCCTGATTTACCAGGGCACGCCCTCGTTCGAGCATCGCTTTTGCCGCTTTTCGTGTCCTGCCTTCTGCGGTAATCCGGATCTTTTGTTCTGTCCCGCTTGCACGGACCAGGCACCAACCATTCTCATCTGCAATGCGAATACCGTCAGTCGGGTTTTCTGCACCAAGTGCAGTCATGGTCTCACGTGCCGTTTCGCAGGCAAAGGATTCCCGCATGATGGGATACGATGGCATCTGGTCAAGTTCTTCTGCCACATCCCATTCCGATGCGATCTCACAGAACAGGGCGGCAGCAAAGGGACCATCGGGGCAATAGGAGATGCGGGGGAAGATCCACGCACCGGAAGGCTCTCCGCCAAAATCTCCCCACGAGAGGAGTTCTTCAGAAACGAACGCATCCCCGACAGGTGTTCGCCGCACATCCGCGATTTCTTCAATGATCATCGAGGCATCAGTCGTGGTGACCACGTGCCGGGCATCAAGATATTTCGCAAAGAGCATGAGCAGATGGTCACCGGAGATATATCGTCCTTTGCCGTCCCACGCCATCATCCGGTCGGCATCCCCGTCATGGACAACCGCACACTGTGATCCGGTTGCCCTCACCATTTTCCCGATATAGGGCAGGTTTCTTTCCAGAGGTTCTGAAGGGCGTGAAAAGGAGCCGGCAGGATTGCAGTTGAGACCAACCGGCCTGATGCCAAGTGACAAAAGGAGGTCGGGTGTGAGCATGCAACCCGCCCCATTCCCGCAATCAAGAACCACCGAGATCTCTTTTTTAATCGTTACATGATCAAGAATCGCCTTTTTGTGTTCTGACAGTGCATCGAAGGATGAGAGAGATCCCTGGTTTTTCCAGTCAGTCCAGTGATCGCTTTTGATCAGTTCCCCGAATTCCTCCTGCTGCCGTTTTGTGAAGGCTGATCCATCAGGATTGAACAGTTTGAGGCCGTTATATTCCTCGGGATTATGGGACGCCGTGATCATGCATGCGGCTTTCATATGCCGCCCGGCATATGCAACAGACGGTGTTGGTGCAATACCGCAGGAATATGCCCTCCCACCGGAACCGAGGATGCCGGAAACCACCAGGTGGGAAAGGACGGGGCTCGTTGTCCTGGTGTCCATCCCGATAAGGACATCAGGGGAACGCGCTGCAAGTGCTGATCCCGTCCTGAGCGCAATGTGGAGAAGTTCCTCACCGAACTTCCGCCGGATTCCCGATGACCCGAATAGCATACAATGTAATGGTTGAGAAGTGAAATATCCTTATCCCTGCGTAAGAACGGTCATGTACCGTACGGACAGAACCGTTCGAGTTTTTCAAGGCTCGCGATTCCGGCGGTGGACGGCCCGAGCAGTATGACCGCCTTTTTTTCCCGGTAGTTTTTAATGATGTCACCGGTCCCTGCCGCGATCAGACCTTCACCGTTTATCAGGATACTATCTGCGGGGTCCGGATCGTTCACGATGACCCGGCCTGTTTCCTGTTTCACCGGCTGAATCGTATCAATACAGAATATTGTTTTTGTGCCAAGTCTTGTTTTTAAGTCCTGCCTGCATGCGTCGTGACAGGAAGCAGGGCAGGCACGGATATTACGTGACAGGCAGAGAAATCCGGTCACCACATTCAGGATGGCACATGCCGCTCCCCGTGTTGCGGGAGTATCGAGCGGCGCTCCGAACATGAACTCAATTTTTGTGGTCGCCCGCAGGGGATCAAAGGTGACAAACTCACCAGTCCTTCCCCCGAAACATGCTTCCATGCACGCACCGTTCTCATACTGGCATGGCACTGCATCAGGGTCGACCCGCAGCACGACCGGGCCGTCCTCACACCCGCTGTGATGGAGTGTGTCCTGCAATTTTTTAACAGATTCAATAAGAATATCCATTTTTTCACATCTCGTTATACAGCACAACACGTGCCGGTGATCCATCCAGCCCGGCAAGACGCAGCGGCAGTGCCACCATGTTATAATCACCCCCGCTCACTGCAGCGAGGTCAAGGAGCTCGATAATGATGCAGCCATGCCCGAGCAATTCCCGGTGCACCGTCCCGTCACCGTTGAAAGACTCGATCGACGGAGAATCGATCCCGACACATTGAATTCCGTTGCTGGTGAGGAACCTGGCCGCATCTGCCGTGAGGCAGGGATAGTCTTCCGTGAATTGGTCAGTACCGGAGAATGATGTTTTGAGAAGGAGCCGCTCCACGCCGCCGGTCCTGCCACGGATGTGATCAGCGGTGATCGTGCTGCCGGCCCCGCGGACATCCAGCACACGGCACCTGCCGATGAGGTGCGTGAGCGGGATCGTATCGATCGTATCGCCGTGTTGAAAATAGTGCACCGGGGCATCGATATGGGTGCCGGTATGGGTGCTCATGTGGATATCGCTGATCAGGTAGTGTCCGTGATTGTCCTGTAAGAATGTGGGGCGCGTGTCACCCGGATATACCAGCATGCCAGGGCAGAGCGGACGTGTTACATCAATAAACTTCATAACGTCTCAGTTCCCCCAGCCGTGCTCACCGATAAGCGGGACAAAACGGACGCCGCCATG
>CAZVFG010000067.1:5332-7499 GCA_964626125.1 uncultured Methanoregula sp. | reverse complement strand
TGCGCGAACATTTATCAGTAGCACGGCAGAATTAGATAAGGAGTTTAAGCATGGGCAAGACAGGAACAACCATCTGGGCACAGGTGAAAGGGGTCAAGGGTCAGATCAGGCTTGTCCCGAAAAAAGAGGCAGAGCTCAAGACCCCCGGACCGAACCAGCGGTTCAAGCAGGGAGCAACTGTAAAGAAGGTTGACGAGGCGGCCGAACAACAGTTTGGCGGGCGTGGTGGCAGGCGCGGCGGCGGGCGCGGGGGACGAGGCGGCCGCGGTGGCAGCCGGGGCGGAGACCGTGGCACTCCCGAAAGGACCGGCAACCCCCTGATCAGGCGCCGGATGCGCCGCGCAAAAGTGTCGGCGATGGGCACCAAGCAGAAGTCTGCGCGGTAAAAACCATCACAGGGAACAAAGTGGCCGTAACAATACAATAAAAATATTGCAGAGGGATTCCCCCTTCCCGAAATATTCAACCGCCTTTTTCAGCTCGCAGGGAAAATTTTACAATGACAACAATCTTTTATGGAGACTAATCTATGGTGAGTATGGATCTTCCTACTGCAGTGAAAAGTTACCAGTTTGGCGAACGGGCAAAGTCAGAGCTGATCGTTACTTCCCAGCTCTGTGCTGCCCTTTCGGGATTTTCCGAGCAGGAGCGGGCAGGCGGCAGGCGCATGCTGCTCATGCTGATGGAATCTGTCCGGTCTGAACTCCAGTTCGCATACAACAGCACGAACCAGCAGGATTTTGTCCGGGCCACAAACGCCCTCAATGAAGCAATATCCCTCCTTGAGAACAACCAGCCGGAACAGGCCTCGGAAAAAATTGCTGCTGCCATCAGTGCCTCAACAACATCTGCACAGCAGGCATGGCAGGTATTGTCAGGACATGGACTCCTCTGAATTTCTGGGATTCCTGACCAGCAGGTCTTCGGTACGGGACTATACTTCTGAATCGATCGCCGATGGGGATATTACCTATATCCTTTCTTGTGCGAGCACCGCCCCGAGTGCCGGGAACCTTGAGGCATGGGACGTGGTGGTTGTAACTGATGAGGATGTCAGGCTGGAACTCAAAGAGGCGGCATTTGAACAGGAACATATCAGGCAGGCGGCAGCAATCCTTGTGGTCTGCGCAAACTACGTCCGCTCGATGTCCCGGTATGGGGAGCGGGGCATTCTGTACGCGGTGCAGGACGCAACGATTGCCGGCACCTATATGATGCTCGCAGCACATGCAAGAAACCTCCACTCATGCTGGACCGGCGCGTTTGATGAGGAGGAGGTCCGCTCGGTTCTCGGCCTGCCGCAACACATCCGGCCGGTCTGCCTGCTTGCTGTCGGAAAGGGCTACCCCCCCTGCGCACTGACCGAACGTATGGCTGTTGCTGACCATGTACATTACGAACATTGGTGAATAAGGAGAGGATGGGCGTGCCTGACTATCTGGTAACCCTCGAATCTGCGTGGGTGATACGGGATGCAAAATCGCTGGACGATGCGATCGGGATTGCGATCAGCGAGGCAGGAAAAAGGCTGAACCCGTCAGCGAAATATGTCGAAGTCGAAGCGGGAATGCTCTCCTGCCCGCACTGCGAGGGGGAACTCTCCAGCGCGATCGTGGTCGCCGACACGGGGCTTGTCGGGCTCTCGCTGGAGATGAAAGTATTCCGGGCAGAGTCAAAAGAGCATGCGGAAAGGATCGCAAAATCCGTCATAGGTAAGGCGCTGCGGGACGTCCCGCTCAAACTGGTGGAAGTGCAGGAGATATGATCCACGTTGTCGGGCATACGGCAGTCGATTACATATCCACCGTCCACCACCTGCCGGACAAAAACACCTCGACCCACATCACCGACCGGAAGATCTTCTTTGGCGGGGGTGCGGCTAACATCGCGGCTGGCATCGCGACGCTCGGGGAACCGTGCACGCTGGTCTCCTGCGTTGGTGACGATTTTTCTGGCACTGACTACGACCAGTGGATGAAACTTCTTGGGATCCGGCAGCAGTTTTTTTTTGTGTCCGGTACCCATACCCCAACGGCGTTCATGTTCACGGACGATGCCGCTGACCAGATGACCTTTTTCGAATGGGGCGCCTCAAAGGCATTTGCCACAGAAGAAGCCCCATCACTCCCCTTTGTCCACATGGCAACTGCGGACCCGGACTTCAACT
>CAZVFG010000067.1:0-5232 GCA_964626125.1 uncultured Methanoregula sp. | reverse complement strand
TCGTTTGTCGTGGAGCACCCCGGCTGCCAGACACACCTGCCGGACTGGGACGCAATGCTGGTGCGGTTCTTTAACCATTTCGGGGCGCTGGATAAACCACAGGAACGGAGGTTCGCATGAGCTGGGCGGTGCTCACGTCGGGCGGAAAGGACTCGATCCTCGCGTGCCAGAAAGCGATTGATGCGGGAAAGGAGGTCGGGTTCCTCGTCACCGTCCGGCCGGAGAACCGCGAGTCCTTCATGTTCCACTCGGCAAACCTCGATGCGGTGCCGGTCATCGCACGGGTAGCAGGAATGAAGTATGTCGAGATCCGTACGCATGGCAAAAAAGAGGAAGAACTTGACGATCTCAGGCAGGGGCTTTCCTGCCTGCCGGTCGAGGGGATCATAACCGGGGCGGTCGCCTCTGTCTACCAGAACGACCGGATCGCGGCAATTGCAAAAGACCTGTCGCTTGCCGTCTTTGCACCCCTCTGGCAGATGGATACAGAAGCGCTCCTGCAGGAGGTAGCGGCACGGATGGATGCCATCATCGTCGCTACTGCTGCCGCAGGGCTTGACGAGAGCTTTCTTGGGGCACACATCGATGACGAACTGATCCGCAGGTTACAAAAGGTCGCCTCACGGCACCGGATCAACCTCGCAGGGGAAGGTGGGGAATATGAAAGCCTCACCCTCAACGCTCCGTTCTACACCCGCCCCATCACCTACACACATGCGGAGATCCAAAAGACTGTCGACCGGAGTGAACTCGTGCTCGGGGGTTTTGCATAATGGCAATCGGCGGTGATGTCAACCTCGGGCAGCTGACACGGTACATCTTCACCGCACCTTCATGGAAGCGTTCGCTCGTCATCATCGCGTTCCTCGGTCTTCTGATCGATGGCGCGGGTGTCCGTGCGTGGGTGATCCTGCCGGTTTCAAACCTGCCGTTTTCCGGGACCATCGCATTCACCCTGCCGGCGTTCATCGGGTTCCTTGTAACAAAACCGCTCATCGAATCCGGTGGAAAGGCAATGACCTGGAACCGTTCTGCCCTGCTCGCGCTCAGCTGCACGGTCTTTGGCGTCATCATTACGCTTGCCGCATTCATCTCAAGGATGGTGCCCGTCTCGTTCTTCTATGCGATCTCGCTCGGGTTTGTTTTCGGGCTCCGGCTCTTTGTGCTCGTGGCAATCGCTGACTACCGGATCCCCCACATGCTGGTGCCCGCATTTACCCAGAGTGGTGCCGGCATACTCGCAGGGATGTTCCTTTTCTCACCGGCATTTGGCATTATTGCGCTTGTCCTCCACGCGGTCTTCGGGCTGGGTTTTGCCATCCTGATCTGGCTGATCGAACGCCCGCTCCAGCGGGCATTCCGTATCCGCGGGCTCGCCTTCATCAATGCATTCATCGCCCATACGACGGATGGCTCCAAAGGGATGGAAGACTTCTTCCGCGAGATCGGCGAAGAGATCTATGTCCCGCAGGTGAACCTCTTTTTCCGTCGTAAAAATAAAAAAGGCGTGCTTTTTACCGTCCCGAACCTGCACCCCGGGCCGATGGGGGAGATTGGTGGCGGCAACCTGCCCAAGATACTTCACGACAATTTTGAGGAGGAGACGCTGGTACCGCACGGGTGCGCGACACATGACTTCAACCTCGTCTCGGAAAGTGAGATCTATAAGGTGATCGATGCGGTGCGGGACGCGAAAACCGACCTCATATATTCCGGCGCTGCGACTCAGTCCCGGCGGTTATCATCAGGTTCGGTACATCTGCTCTTCCAGCGGTTCGGGGATGCGATCCTGCTGGTTTCCACCCGTTCCCCGCAGCGTACCGAAGACCTCGACTTTTCGGTTGGCATGGGGATTATGGCGGAGGGGCACCGCTGGTATCCCCACGTCGCATTCGTGGATGCACACAACTGCATGACTGACCTCTCATCGCCGGTGCATGCAGCGACACTCACCGCCACCGAGTACCAGCGTGCCGCGGAAACTGCAATGGAAGCCTGCCAGAGCCTTGACCTTCACCCGTTTGCGATCGGTGTGGTCCACCAGACCGTGCCGTACTCCCGCGAACAGGGATTCGGAGACCTTGGTGTCCAGGCACTCGTGGTTGAGACCTGCGGACAGAAGACTGCATACGTGCTGATCGATGGCAACAATATGGCACAGGGAATGCGGGAGGTACTGCTCAACGAGATCCTGATGCTGGTGGATGCTGCTGAGGTCATGACCACCGACTCGCACGTGGTAAACACCATCAGCGGCAAGAACCCGGTGGGGATGCATGTACCTCCCGCTGAATTTCTTCCGCTTGTTGTGCAGGCGGTCCGGGAAGCAATTGCAGATCTCTCGCCTGCGGAAGTCGCAGCGGGTACGGCTCACTGCAACGGCATCGTTGTCTTTGGCTCGAACCGGATTTCCCAGCTTGCCAGCACCGTGAATGCGATGCTGATCTACGTTGCACCGCTCTCGATTGCCATGCTGCTGCTCGCATTCCTGCTCTCTCTCATAGCGTATATCGTGATTGTGTAGCGTTTCACCCTTCATTTTCAAAAAACACGAAAATTTCATGCTTTTTTAAGAAAGTATTTATGGAACAGCATGCGATTATTCATTATCAGGAGCAGGAGGGGGCAAAACAGGTAGAGAAAAAGATCCGGTATTGTTGTACAGCGGATGAACGATCGTGAAAGGACAGGTGATCGAATTTCATTTTGCCATGATTTCTGTAACCCGCTGGATCGGTGTTGACTTAAACACCACCGGGCATGTGGCAGTCGCTGCTGACCCGTTCAGTGGAAAGGTCATGAAACTAGGGAAAAATGCACCGTATGTTCACAGTCATTGTTTAAAAAACTGTACAAAGCTCTGGAAATCTGGAAAATTCTGGAAACTTAAGAAACTGAAAAGCCGTGAACGCACGATCATCAAAGGTGCGATCCACACCATCAGCAAGCAGATCGTATCGTTTGCGGAATCGATTGGTTCCGGCATCAAATTCGAAAAACTCTTCAATACCCGGATCGATCCCCCGAAAGATTCATCGAACTATTGTGAATTTTCTTTTGACAACGCATCATTCTTCCACCTCCAGCGGCAGGTGGAGCGTAAGGCAAAAAAGGCCGGCATCCCCGTGATCTATGTAAACCCAGAGTACACGTCTAAACGGTGCAGCCGGTGCGGCGGTTTCGGAAGGCGGTACCGCAAACGGTTTGAGTGCCCGCACTGTGGCTACGTGGTGCATGCCGATGTGAATGCTGCATTCAATATTGCGTCCGCCTCGTTCCGCTCCGGACCCCATGATGCGGAGATGGACATTGACAAGGAAACCACGAAACAAACCAAAAAGTTTCCAAAAAAACTTTCCAGGATGCAATTCCATCAAGCACATCCGGTGCAGGGAACTTTTGCGAAGGACAACATGCCGAATCTTCTATATATTCTCGAGTACCAGAATTTGCAGGTGCAATGTACTCCATCCTGATTTTTCTTTTGACCATTCTCCTGATCACGGCAGTTGCAATCAAATACAAAACGCCGCCTTTTTTTGTGCTCATTGGCGGGGCACTTTTTTTCGGGATTGCATCCGGGATGCCACCGGACCGCCTCATCCGAGAGGCAACTGCAGGCATGGGCAGGATCTTTGCCCTCCTCGGGCTCGTGATCCTTGCCGGTGCCGTGATTGCAAAAGTGATGCAGGAACAGCACCAGATCGAACAGGTGGTGGAAGATGTCCGGTTAGTGGTGAAAAAACCGTTCGGGCTTTCCGGTGTTGCGGGTTTTCTCTTGGCCATCCCGCTTATGTGCTGCATCACCGCGTTTGTCATCCTGACCCCGATCCTCAACGCCCTCGGTGGCGGTCTGCAAAAAACAAAAGGGCTGCTTTATACTGCGGCGCTCGGGAGCCTGATCTCGTTTGCGCTGATCTACCCGACACCGGTCATCATCGCGCTGTTCGACGCACTACCGGACATGGCAGTTTCGCCATTGATATTCGACCTGTACATGCTGCCGATCGCGATCGTGCTGCTTGCCGGAGTGATCCTTTTGATGCAGCAACGGTACTCCGTACCTGATCCGGAGGAGGAGAAAAGTCCGGCGCCGGAAGCACGTGCCGCCACCCGGTCCCACGCCCGTGCGTGGTACCCGTTCCTCGCGATGGGTGGTGCCATGGTGATCGGGCTTGCGGTCTTCGGGCTCTCACCTGCGAGCCTGATCCAGATCGTAATGCTTGCCGGTGTCGTGACCGCACTCGCATTCGCACCCGCAGACGTGCGAAAGACTGCATTTACGTCCGGCGCAAAACACGCTGGTGTCATCATCTTCGACCTCTGCGGCGCCGGCGCGCTCGGTGCCGTGATTGGCGCAAGCAATCTCGGCACCCAGGCATACAGCCTGCTCACACCCGCACTCCCCGCGCTTGTTGTGCCGTTCCTGCTCGCAGCGCTGGTCCAGACTGCGCAGGGCTCACGGGTCGTCACCGCTGTCATCACCGGGGAAATCATCGCAGGGACCGGTGTCGCCGCATCCATCCACCCCATTCCGCTCATCCTGCTCATCAGCGGCGGAGCGTGCATCGTCTCGTACCTGACCGACCCGTACTTCTGGCTTATCCAGCGGGCGACCGGTGATGATGTCGCAACGGTTGTAAAAAATTACACGGTACCGCTCGCCGTGATCGGGGTTGTGCTGTTTGTGGCGGCGGCGGGGATGGAAATGTTGCTGGTGTAAGGTGCCGCTCACAAACGGAAGCCCCTGCCGCAGTACCGGCCCCGGACTCAGATATCGGTGGTATTCACAGAATCTCTTCTTCTCCAGCTGTTCCTTTGCAACGGAGCCCGACCGATTCTGGATATTTGCGATCAGCCCGTCACGTGTATTCACCTGCGTGAAAATATCGACTCCGACACTGCGAGCGCACCGGAATGTGAATGGAAAGAAAAAAATTGGCTCTGTAGAAAACCTCATTTTTTCCAAGAAGCTTTGAAGAATTTTAACGTGAGGAATCTATGAGTGTTTGCAGATACCGATTGGCCAACTATCACAATTCGGGAGTAACGGTCGTGACCAAAGGTCAGGAAAGGCTTAAGAAAATTACCTAAAGAATAATTTTTGGAAATGTGACGAAGGAACACGAGAAAATTGTCAAAAAAGACAATTTTGGAATGCGGAACGCTTGCAGAAAATATTCTTTGAATATTTTCGAAATGTGACAAAAGAACACGAGAAAATGGTCGGCA
>CAZVFG010000066.1:0-7789 GCA_964626125.1 uncultured Methanoregula sp. | reverse complement strand
CTGAGGTACGCGAGTCCTCGGGAACCATACCAAGCTGCTATCACCTTCCTTCTTACACGGCATCTGTTTTAAGAAATTATTACGAAGAGCGGATGCTTTTAATTCAATTCTGTCACTGTCCCACAAACAGGGGACCGTCAGGTTCGCGGCCTGTGTGATAAATAGAAAAAATGGATCAATTCAGTTTCCCGAAAACCTTTTTTTATCCCGATAATTTTTGTCCCTTCTTCTTTCTGTATCTCCTTGTAGAAATCGCACTCAATGCAGTTGCTCATCGTGGCTGCAAACGACCCTTGCATTTTTCCCCGCATAATGTGCCGGAGACTGCATAACAGGAACGCCCTGCATGATGGAGATGATCAAACGGTCGGCATGGAGATGATCCCTGGTTCGGATATTCGGTCACGGCATTGCCGAAGAACGGTTAATCGAATTGTACGTGTTCAATACATCGTGGTCATCCGGTTAATTTTTTTAACTATCGAATAAAAAAGATTTTTTTACCGGGTTATCCCCAACCGTTGAGTTCCATGACTATGTCGCCATCGCTCGACAGGGACTGGAACTTGACAAATGTCGGGACACCTGGTGCTGTCCAGTAATAGATTTTCTGTCCTTCGGAAGTAACCATATATTTGGTAGCTGCCGGGTAGGTGCCAGCTCCGACAGATACCGGCTCGATACCCACAAAGGTGAACTTGACGTCGGATTTAACATCCGCGGGGTTGCTTTGGGCCGGCTGTCCGCTGGTTTGGCCTTTCGATGAACAGTCGATTGTCATACTCCCCCCGGGGAAATCTTTTCCTTCCACCCGCATGGTGCATTTCCCTGACTTTTCAAATTTCGTATACATTGTCATCCCGGATGCGACCGTCTTATACTCAATCCAGCTATAGGATGCGCCGGTCCCGAAGATGTTTGCACCCATGACGTCAGATCCTGCTGCCGGAGCTGATGAGCTTCCTGTGGGTGTCCCCGTTCCCCTGGATGTTGCCCCACCTGTTGCGGGTGTTGCTGGTGTGGCCGGACTGGAACTGGCACATCCTGCAATCGAGACAGCTATTACAACAAAGGCAATGGCGATTACACTGACCTGTGAAAATTTCATAAGTATCCTCCCTTTTCAATTGAATTCCCTGCAACCACTCCCTATCATCTGGGATCATGTGATGTCGGGTTAAAGAATTACTATCTACCGGAGTATATTAAAAATTCCCAAAAAAAACATTGCTCCATATCCCGTTTAGTTCTGCATGCGTGATCTTCTTCCTGCTGGCTCACCATCAGAAAAACCTACCCCTGTTGTACTGCCACCATCGATCGCCCTTTTTGGGATTAGCATTGTGGGGCTTATCTTCGTGTCATGCAAAAAACGTATCCGTTAACCCTGATAAGCCAACCCTCTCTTTTTACAACATTTTAAAATGAATGGCGTCGGATTTAGGGTCCTTTCAAGGGTAGAGATCCTGGTTGTAATGCCTTGATTACGGTTCAATTAGCTATGCGAGTCCCCGGGAACCATGCCAAGCTGCTATCACCTTCCTTCTTACACGGTTGCTGTTTTACGAAGATTTTTGTTAAGAGCGAATGCTTTTGAAAATTTGTGTCACCATTTCGGTTCTGCGATACGGCAGGTTCGTGGCGTGCGTGACATCTGTACCAGTATCCGAAAGGTTCATCCCTACCAATCCAGAAAGATGCCCCTATGGCACACCCCATCATCCTTGTTACAGGCACCACGGACGGGATCGGGAAGGCGACAGCAACTGCCCTCATGTCCCAAGGTGCCAAGGTGATCATCCATGGCAGGGATCCAAAGAAAGGGCAGAACGTGCAAAGGGAGCTGAAGGAGAAGACCGGCAGGGGGAGTCCGGATCTCCTCATCGCGGATCTCTCCGACCAAAACCAGGTCAGGCAGCTGGCACAAGACCTTCTATCGCACTATACCCGGCTTGACGTCCTGATCAACAACGCAGGGACCTATGAGAAGGTCAGGCAGGTATCCGCTGACGGTGTGGAGATGACGTTTGCGGTGAACTACCTCGCCCCATTCCTCCTTACGCACTCCCTGCTCCCGTTGCTGAAGAAGAGTGCGCCGTCCCGCATCATCTCGGTCGCATCAGGCGCCCACGAGGATGTGGACCGGATCGATTGGGACAACCTCCAGGGAGAGCGGAACTATGATCCGTGGGACACCTATGCACGCTCGAAGTTTGCGGATATTGTATTCACCTACATGCTGGCACGACATATTGACGGTTCCGGCGTCACCGTCAACTGCCTTCACCCCGGTGTCGTCAATACAAAGATGCTCAGATCCGCATTTCCCGGAATCCCGGGGGTCCCTCCCGAACAGGGTGCCCGCACCTTGGTATACCTTGCGGCTTCCCCGGAGGTCACCGGAGTGTCGGGACAGTATTTCGAAGATCAGAAACCGGTTCGTTCATCAGCGCTGACGTACGACCGGTCCGTCCAAGAGCGGCTCTGGAAGATGGCGGAGGAACTTACCGGGATTGCATCGGATTAACAGAAAACATGAGGTGGTTTATCAGAATCTGATGAAAAAATTTTTGCCGAAGATGTTTGAATAAATGAAAAACAGATAAAAGCTGATAAAACATTCGGGAAACGCCCGGTCGCATTCAAAAACCCAGCAGTTACGCCGGTACACGTAACATGTTGGACTGCGGTACGCGAGTCCCCGGGAACCATGCCAAGCTGCTATCACCTCCCTTCTTACACGGTTGCTGTTTTAGAAGATTATTTGAAACGAGCGTACGCTTTTTTAAAATTTTATGTCATTGTATCGATCGAGCAATAGCATCAGGTTTGAGATCCGAATGATATATAAACGGCAGTTATGGTGTCGGGTTCAATTATGGTCACGTTGGATAGTCCTCACTCCACTGCCCCTGAATTCTGTTCTTTCTTAAATTCAAAGTACGAATACACCACCGTATAAATGGCAACCGCAATGACCGGGACAATGATGAATAGCCACGCATAAATTCCTGTCAGGATACCGATAAAACTCACCACACCTGCCAGCTTGAAGAGTGTACTCCCCCTCCGGTGAGTCTTTTTCCAGACCGTTACGCTGCTCATCGTCCACGGTGTGCGGATGCCGACAAACCAGTTCGGCTCCGCATGCTCCATCAGAAAACCAATGTAGATGAACAGGACACCAGTCATAACGGGCATGGTGAGGTTGGGGCTTACATAAATCCCCCGTCCCCAGAGAATGATCTGCAGCTGGATGAAGAAGAGGAACGCTGCAAAGACAAGGATAAACCCCTCGTAATAATCCCTGAATTTCTGGTAATTTTTCCGGAGGGGATCGATCCGTGGGAGAACTGCAAACAGGGCGGTAAACCCGGTCATGAGGGAGGGTATGACAACGAGGCCCCAGAATTTCGGCATTGTGCCGTCCAGTTCTCCTGCGGCGTTCCAGTGGGAAGGGACAGGATCTGGCATATGCGGGTAGGCAAGAAGAGTAACCGCAAAGGTCAGAATAAATATGCCAATGATGGCGATCCGGATACAACTCATGCCGCATTCAGCCTCGGATTGCTATAATTATCTATATCCCTCCTTTTTTATATCTGTTCGTGGTGAAATCCTTGCCACAGGGCACGTTGAAACCAGTATCTGGATTTTTCCGTATCCGTTGCGTGCAGATTATCCCCCCGGAACAAGGACACCATCTGGGGAGACATGTCCTTTGATTATTTATTGTGCGGGGTTCTACGGATCACGATCACGTGGCCTCCCCAAAGCCGGTTCTCCAAAAATCTCTCTCTCTCAAAAGAGAGCTCGGCCTTTTTGAGATCACGCTCTCGGGAGTGGGCATCATCCTTGGGGCCGGTATTTACGTGCTCATCGGGCAGGCTGCCGGCCTTGCCGGCACCTCTGTCTGGCTCGCCTTTGCGATCTCTGCGGTCATGGCGCTCTTCACCGGGCTGAGCTACGCTGAGCTCTCCTCCATGTTCCCGAAGGCGGGGGCGGAGTATGACTACGTGGAACACGCCTTCAGCCAGCAGTTTGCGTCGATCATCGGCTGGCTTGTCTTTCTCTCCGGGGTGCTTGCCGCCGCCACGGTCGCGCTCGGGTTTGCCGGCTACTTTTTTGCCCTGACCGGCACCCCGCTCACCGTCTCTGCGATTGCTCTCATCGTCCTGCTTGCCATCATCCTTGTGCACGGGGTAAAGGAAACCGCGTGGGTCGCGATCATCGCTACGCTCATCGAAATGGCAGGGCTGGTCATCATCATCGCGATCGGTGCCCCGCATCTCGGGAGCGTGGACTACTTCGAGATGCCGCACGGCCTGCACGGGCTATTTGCCGCATCAGCGCTCATTTTTTTTGCGTACCAGGGTTTTGAATCGATGGTCAAATTTGCAGAAGAGACGCGGGATCCGGAGACCACGATCCCGAGAGCGCTGATCCTTGCCATCGCAGTCAGCCTCGTTCTCTATATCCTTGTTGCGCTCTCAGTCGTCTCAGTCCTTGACTGGCAGCAGCTCGCGGTCTCAGAGGCGCCGTTTGCTGATATCGTGTCGGGTACCTTGGGCCACGATGCGGCAGTCATCATCACAGTCATCGCGCTCTTTGCCACAGCAAATACCGTCCTGATGTCGATGTACGCCTCCTCCCGCATCCTCTACGGGATGGCGGGCTCCTCTCTCCTGCTACCCGGAATCCTTGGCAGGGTGGATGACCGCAAGCGGACGCCGTGGATTGCGATCGCCGTCTGCGGGCTGTTATCAGCCGGGTTTTTGTTTGCCGGGGATATCGCGTTTGTGGCAAACGTGACCAATTTTACGCTCTTTGTGACCTTCATCGTCATCAACGCCGCGGTCATCGCCCTCCGGTACCGTGCGCCACAGATCGCCCGCCCCTTCAAAATTCCCCTCGCGATTGGGGCATTGCCGGTGCTGCCGGTCGCAGGGCTTGTGTTCTGCATATTCCTGCTCTTCCAGCAGGACTGGTCCGTGCTCGCGCTCGGGCTCGGGCTCACGCTCACCGGAGTGCCCTTCACGCTTGCCGGAACGGGCAGGGGCAGGTAAAATGACGTTCTGGCGGGCGGTGCGGGATTATATAAGGAACACGGGCCGCCCGTTACACAAATTATTTATCAGGGCTCCTGCCAAAAGCATCCATAACAGGATTCCGGAATCCTGCAGGTGAGGTTTTATGGAACATGATACCTATCGAAGTAAAGACTGTCGACTGCACCTTCCTGCTCTCTGCGTTCTGATCCTGCTCCTGTGCATCCCGGCCGCCCTTGCGGTGGACTGCGCGAGCGGCTGCAGCTGCATGTCGCCCGGCGATGCCAAGCAGGGCGGGTACGAGCTCTGCGGCGGGAAGCAGCAGGTCTGCGGGTATGACCAGAACAAGAATGAACTGTACTGCTATGCCAAGGGGACACTGGTGGTCGCGCCGGTGGTGACAAAGATACCGATGACGGTCATCACCACCGTGCCGCCCTCGTGCCCGACCGGGTGCGAGTGTCTGAGTGATACTGAGCTGGCGACAAAAAAAGGCACCTACACGCGGTGTTCGGACACGCCGTGTTCACAGACCACCACGGTCGCTGCCGCCCCGGTGACAAAATACTGCTACCGGCAGTCGTTTGCGACGTGCCCGTCCGAGTGCCAGTGCCTGAGTGAGGCAGAGGGATCCAACCTCCCGCGGTGCTCTGATAACCCATGCGGCATCGATACCTCGAGGGTGACCGCCCTCTTCTACAAGTACTGCTACCGGCAGCCCGTGACAATAGAATGCGCCGGCGGCTGCCAGTGCTTAAGCGAGGCGGAGGGGTCCAATTACCCGCGGTGTTCGGACACGCCCTGCTACACCGTGACGCTCGGGGCTTCGCAGGTGCGGTACTACTGTTACCAGGTCCCGGCAGCCCTCCCGGTCAAGGCGACCTGCCCGCAGGGCTGCGAATGCATGCTCCCCGAGGACGGGAAGGCAAAGGGGCTTGAGTACTGCGGAGGGATACAGACCGTCTGCGGGGCACAGGCAGTCACCACAACGGCAAACGTCCCTGCCACCCAGAAGCAGCTGTACTGTTTCGGGAAGCCGTCACAGCCCGTATGCCCCTCAGGCTGCGACTGCCTGACGCTTGCCGAGGCAAAGGAAAAACTGGGGGATTATAAGCTCTGTACTGAGAAGCCCTGCGATTACGTCCAGCAGGCTGCGGCAACGACTGCCAATGCAGCGCCCGTCCCGAAATACTGCGTCCAGAAGATAACGGCTGAACCGGCGTGCGCCAAAGGGTGCACCTGCCTGCCCAAGGAAGAGGGGACGAAACTGGGCTACCCGTACTGCCGCGGTACCGCGACGGTCTGCCGGTACGAGAACAACGTACCGCTCTACTGCTTTGAGCAGGTCCCGAACCCCGCGTGCGTGTACGACTACCAGAAGAACACCTGCACCGGCACCTGCCAGCAGGGGTACAGCTGCGGGCTGATCGCGTCCTCGAAAGACCAGAGCGGCAAGGTCGAGTATGCGGTCTGCGACTGCACCGGTCCGCCATCCACGCCGTGTGCCTACGACAAGGAGAAAAATACATGCACCGGCACCTGCAAGGACGGTTCCGGCTGCGCCATCATCGGAAAGAAGGTGGATGCTGCAACGGGCGCAGCAGACATTGTCTGCGGGTGCCCGGAACCGACGGTATGCACCTTCGATTACAGTAAGGATGCCTGTGCCGGCACCTGCACGGCAACCGGCGACATCTGCCAGCTGAATACGATCTACCGCGACCCATCGACCGGTAAGACGACCTATGCAGAGTGCCACTGCAAGGGTCCCGTAACGGCTACCGTTACGACCACAACGTATGCCTTACCCTGCGGTTCCGACACGGTGAGCGGGGGATGCATCGGCGCATGCCCGGCGGGCACGACCTGCGGGTCATACGAGTGCGGTATCGATAACACAGGAAGGAAAGTCTGCACCAACTGCAGGTGCCTCGGGTGCGAGTTCGACAAAACGATCGGTTCGTGCCGCGGCTACTGCCCTGAGGAAGGCACGACCTGCGAATGTACCGGATATACCACCGACACTGCAGGAAAGCTGGTCTGCACATCGGGGTGCAGCTGCCGGGCGACATGCAGGCAGGATGCTGCCGGCGGGTGTTCCGGTGAATGCCCGGGCGGCGGGACCTGCACGGTAACCAGCTACATCACGGGCAAGGATGGTGCCCCAAGCCCGGTCTGCGGGTGTGGGGCAGCGGGTGCCACCCCGGCGGCAAAACCCACCGGCCAGGGAGTCGATGTATTCAAGTCGATCGGGGATTTCTTCAAGAACCTGTTCGGCTGGAAGTAATCCCCCGCCCTTTTTTCCCGACACAGCAATCGTTCAGCATATCAGAATATATCAGGGGAAGATGAACCTCGCGTACGAAAGCAACACGGATGTTCCTGCGGGGAGTATCCATGCCAACACTAAATTTCCTCTCTTACTTGAAATCCCGTTGAAAAATCGATAAATATCAGAGAAGGTCATTAACTGATATGGATGAAGAATTAATAAAAGGCCTCATCGGTGTAATTTTCATTATCCTTATAATAAATACAACTATGGTCCTGGATATTGCCTCCCGATCCCCTTCTCAAGACAATAGTGTTGGTCAGGGTGCCGGTGTGACTGGAGCTGTTGGGAACTTAAAAAATCCTGCGGCAACAACTCCTGCTGTTACCACCCCGGTTCCCGCCATCACAACGGTTCCCAAGACAATTCCCCCGACCCCCGCGGCAACGCAAGGGAAGAATCTTATCAC
>CAZVFG010000065.1:0-8191 GCA_964626125.1 uncultured Methanoregula sp. | reverse complement strand
ATTGTTCAGATTTCCGTACAATATCTCTGGAGGATGCCTGGTGCCAAATAAGTCCCTGCCTGTCAATTTTCAAAATCAAATTCGATTAAAATTTATAGTTGCAGGAAGAAATTCACAACCGGCTGGGAAATAAACAGAAAAAATATCATCAAACGGGGAAGTTCCAGTTCCATGCGAAACCAAGGGGTGTCCCCGTCACTTCTTAAAATCCCCTGATGCGATCTCTTATCTGCATATTGTGGTTTAGATTTTATTATTAAAATATGGAATACAAAATTATGTATAAGTTGAGTAATGAACAATTAAACCGCAAATCTCGCGTACTCCACTGGAAATCAGGGGGTTTATATGGAGAACAAACAATCACATTTTTTATATCATACCACATAGTCTCAGCGCCATAGTGAAATTATGCCCGACCCGGAAGACCCGTCAACAGGACTTTTCAAAAAATACCTCGCAAGCAATAAAATATTCAAAGACCGGGAGGTCCTCCGCCATTCTTACCGCCCCCAGATCCTCCCTCACCGCAAACCCCAGATCGATGAGGTCGCCTCCATACTTGCCCCGTCACTGCGCAATGAAACCCCCTCAAATATTCTGATTTATGGGAAGACCGGGACCGGAAAAACCGCGTGTGCGACGTATGTAGGGACCGAACTGGAAAAGGCAAGCAGCACCATGGGCACGACCTGCAGGATCGTACATCTCAACTGTGAGGTGATCGACACCCAGTATCGTGTGCTTGCACAGATTGCCAAATGCCTGTGTGACGGGAGCGAAGTGGGAAGCGACAAGACCCGGACCCACATTCCCATGACGGGCTGGCCCACCGATCAGGTATATTCAGAACTGAAAAACCAGCTTGAATCGGGGGGCGGCGTGCTCGTGATCGTCCTTGATGAAATTGATAAGCTGGTGAAAAAGAGCGGAGATGACACGCTCTATAACCTGACCAGGATCAATTCCGATCTCAAGAACTCAAAGGTGAGCATCATCGGCATCTCCAACGACCTGAGCTTCAAGGACTTTCTTGACCCCCGCGTCCTCTCCTCTCTCTCTGAGGAGGAGATTGTCTTTCCTCCCTACAATGCACCGCAGCTGGTAGACATCCTTGCGCAGCGTTCCGATGCTGCGTTTATTTCCGGTGCGATATCAGACGGGGTCATCCCGCTCTGTGCCGCGCTTGCCGCACAGGAGCATGGCGATGCACGGCGGGCGCTCGATCTCCTCCGCATCTCCGGCGAACTGGCAGACCGCGATGAGTCGCTCAAAATCACTGAGGAACACGTCAAACAGGCCCAGGCAAAGATCGAGACTGACAGCATGATTGAATGCATCTCAACGCTGCCGACGCAGAGCAAGCTGATCCTGTATTCCATGCTGATCCTCGAGCAGCTGGGCCAGAATATTTTTACGAGCGGGGAGGTATCACGCATATACCAGGACATCGCGCCGACCATCCAGCTCGATGTGCTGACCCACCGCCGGATTACCGACCTGATCTCAGAACTGAACATGCTGGGGGTCATCAACACCCGGGTGGTGAGCCGCGGGCGGTACGGCAGGACAAAGGAGATGTGGTTTGACTCCAATACCGGGAAGATCCGTGAAGTCGTTCTCAAGGATCCGCGGCTGAACGGGTTGAAGGATCTTGATGTAAACCAGATGGGGACAAAATGGCTAAAGACATGGTTCAGGTGACGCGGAATGGATGAAAAAGATCTCGAGATCCTGCGCATTCTCGAAGAGAACGGGCGGCTCTCATCAGAAGAAATTGCCACGATGACCACACTCTCGGCCGATGACGTTGCGGGCAGGATAACCGCGCTTGAAGATGCACGCATCATCAGGAAATATACGGCGGTTGTCAACTGGGAAAAAGCCGGCAACGGGGAAGTCTCCGCCATCATCGAGTTAAAAGTCAGCCCCGAACGTGATTTTGGGTACGACCGGATTGCAGAGCGATTATCACGGTTTAACCAGGTCAAAACGGTCCGTCTCATCACCGGTACCTACGACCTCCAGCTGCTTGTCACCGGCAGGAACATGCAGGAAGTCTCGCGCTTTGTCTCAGAACATGTGGCACCCATGGACCGGATCCGCGAGACCGCGACGCATATTATCATGAAGCCGTACAAGGAGAACGGGAACATCCTCTTTGAACAACCGGAAGCAGAACGGCTCCCCTATTCCTTTTAGGGTGAAGGTATGAGAGACTTTATTTCAGAACGTGCACAGGTCATTCCGCCGTCCGGCATACGGAAATTTTTCGATCTCGTGCTCACGATGCAGGACGTGATCTCGCTGGGTGTCGGCGAACCGGACTTCTCCACACCCTGGAACATCTGCGAATCGAGCATTTACTCGATCGAGCAGGGGATGACGTCATATACCTCCAACAAAGGACTGCAGTCTTTAAGAGAGGCGATCTCCCGGTATCTTGCCCAGCACTATCACCTCACGTATAACAGCGATGACGAGATCGTCATCACGAGCGGCGTATCCGAGGCACTGGACATCTCCATCCGTGCGATCGTCAACCCGGGTGACGAGGTGCTCGTCGCCCAGCCAAGTTACGTCTCCTATGCGCCCTGCGTCACCCTCGCCGGGGGTGTGCCGGTACCGGTTGAGTGCACGGAGAACGACCGGTTCAGGCTCAACCCCGAAGCCCTGAAGGAAAAGGTCACGAAAAAAACAAAGGCGCTCATCATCAACTTCCCGAATAACCCGACCGGGGGCGTCATGAGAAAAGAGGACCTCGAACCGGTGTCTGATATCGTCGCTGACAACGACCTTTTGCTGATCAGTGACGAGGTCTATGCCGAGCTGACCTATGAGGGGCAGCACGTCGCGGCAGCAACGGTCGGTGATCTCTATGAACGGACGATCACCCTCAACGGGTTCTCAAAGGCGTACGCGATGACCGGTTGGCGGGTCGGGTATGTCTGCGCACCAAAAACCCTCTGCGAGGCAGCGCTCAAGATCCACCAGTACGTGATGCTCTGCGCACCGGTGATGGGCCAGGTGGCCGCGCTCGAGGCAATCCGTTCTGCAGAAGACGAGAAAAACCGGATGGTGAACGAGTACCGCCTGCGGCGCAACATGTTTGTTGCCGGCTTAAACCGCATCGGGCTTTCCTGCCATGTGCCGGAAGGGGCGTTCTATGCCTTCCCGTCGGTGAAGGAGACCGGGCTGTCTGATGTGGAATTTGCCGAAGGGCTCTTAAAAGAGCAGCGGGTCGCCGTCGTACCCGGCAGTGTCTTTGGTGTCGGTGGCGAGGACCACCTCCGCTGCGCCTATGCGGTCTCCCGCAAGAACCTCTCCGAGGCGTTAGGCCGCATGGAGACCTACCTCTCCGGGCTCTGAACCTGCCGCGGGGGATGATGGGATCCTGGCCCTCCTTGAAACGAAGTGGCTGATGTTTCCGGCTCCCCGGGGTGTAAAGGATCTGGACATCCGGAGTTTTTTATACCCCCCTCGGAAAACACAAAATCCGGAATGAACCGCCCTGATGTGGTGTCAGGTATAAGGGATATTTTATTTCCCGATTGAACCAACACTACTTGATATCTCAATGAGCTGTACAATTATCGTTGGTGGTTTTTTTGGTGATGAGGGGAAGGGCAAGATCGTTGCCCACGTCGCCTTCCAGGATAAACCGGTCATCATCTCCCGCGGGGGGGTGGGCCCGAATGCCGGCCATACGGTTCAGGTTGGCACTCAGGAATACGGGGTCCGGATGGTCCCCTCGGGTTTTGTGTACAAGGATGCAAAACTCTGTATCGGGAGCGGTGTACTTGTTGACCCCCGGGTCCTCAAACAGGAGGTCGATCGGCTCGGCGTAAAAGGGCGGATCTTTGTTGACTTTCGCTGCGGTATCATCACCGAGGACCATATTGCCCGGGACAAGGGGAGCGCCCACCTCGCAAAGAAGATCGGGAGCACGGGTTCGGGCTGCGGGCCGGCAAACGCCGACCGCGTGATGCGGGTCGCCCCTCAGGCAAAGGACGTGCCGCAGCTCGCCGAGTACCTGATGGATGTGCCCAAGGCGATCGATGATGCGCTGAAGGGGGGCAATGTCGTCCTGCTGGAGGGCACCCAGGGATTCGGGATTTCCCTTTATTATGGCACCTACCCGTTTGTGACAAGCAAGGACACGTCCGCATCCCAGATCGCCGCCGACAACGGGGTCGGCCCGACAAAGATCGACGATGTCATTGTCGTGTTCAAGGCCTACCCGACCCGGGTGGGAGAGGGCCCCTTCTCAACCGAGATGCCTGCCGCGAAATCAGACGCGATGGGGATCCAGGAATTTGGCACGGTCACCCACCGCAAGCGCAGGATTGGCGGCTGGGATGGCGGGATGGCCCGGTATTCGGCGATGGTCAACGGCTGCACACAGGCAGCGATCACAGGAATTGACCGCATCGACAAGGCCTGCTTTGGCGTGACCGAATACGGAAAACTGACCAAAAAGGCCAAAGATTTTGTCAAATCCGCAGAAGATGATATCGGCTGCCCGGTCACCCTCATCTCCACCGGTCCCGAGATCTCCCAGATCATCGATATACGAGGTGAATTTTCATGAGGCGTAAGCTCCTGGACATTCTCTGCTGCCCGGTCTGCAAGGGGGATCTTGCGCTTACGGTCGCAGAAGAGAATGAGCATGAGATCCTCGAGGGAATACTCACCTGTTCCCGCTGCCGGGTTGATTATCCCATCCACGAAGGTATACCAAACCTCCTCCCCCAGAATTCAAAAGAATAACAAGGTGTCCGGACATGCTGTTCCCGTTATCGGTTGCCGCGGTGGCGCAGGGGCCGGGTGCACATGGTGACGGGTACGAGGTGTACCTCAACAGGAGCGGGATCAATTCCATTGAGGTCCCAAAAGGCCAGGTAAAGGTGGATATTGGCGGGATCCTCCACCTGAACTTTTTCAACCGCGGTTCGCCGATCCACATCACCGTTACCTCGTCAAATGCCGGGTCGTATACTTCATTTTTTCACGAAAACCTCTATATCGTCGATGAAACACTTTTTTCCATACCCATCTTCCCGGATTCTCACGAAGGATTCTTCGATATTGAAATTATTACCGGCTATGGCGTGATGAAGGCGGCGTTCCGTGTCGATGTCAGGCCCGGGTCACCGGGCCCCGCACGAGAAAAGATCCGGGAGCCTTCCCTCCAGCCCGTTGCGCATGGCCGCCCCCACCCCCTGATGGTGATGATGGGGATTGCACTCATCCTGTATTCTGCATGGCTGTACCTGAAGATTGATCTTCTCAACACGGCCTCATTTGCTACGCTTATTATCGGGGCTGTCTATACATGGTACCGGCAGAGTTCGTGATCCTCTTTTCTCTCTACGTTCTTGCCGCCGCCCTCATCCTTGACCGGTTGATCGGCGATCCCCGCTCATCCCTTCACCCCGTCTCGCTGGTCGGGAAATTTATCGGGTGGTGGGGCAGACCGGACCGGTATCCGGTCCGTATCCAGCGTGCTGCAGGTATCTTTTTCTGGTGCATTACCGTTGTTACCTTTGCGTTCCCGTTCTTCCTGTTCATAAAATTCGCCCCGTGGGTCATCCTGCTTGTCGGAGCACCGTTCCTGCTCAAGTGCTGTTTTGCCTGGCGCTCCCTTGAAGACCATACCACGGCAGTTGTTGAAGCCCTCCGCCATGGTACCGAAGCAGGACGCGAAGAGGTACGGATGCTCGTATCACGCGACACATCGTCGCTCTCCGATGAACAGATCCTCTCCGCCGCGTATGAATCAATGACCGAGAACCTCACCGACAGCATCGTCTCCCCCCTCTTCTATTATGCCCTTTTCGGGCTTACCGTGGCGGCGGTGTACCGGGCTGCAAACACGATGGATGCGATGCTCGGGTACCGGGACGAACGGGAGCGGCTCGGCTGGTGGTCTGCACGGATGGACGACCTCCTCAACCTCATCCCGGCTCGCATCACCGTGCTGTTCCTTCTTCTGTATTTCTCACTGAAAGGCAGGTTTACCGCTGCTTACCGGATGATGAGACGTGACGGTAAGAAGCGCCCCGGCTTCAATGGCGGTATTGTGATGGCAGCGATGGCGGGGGGGATCGGGATCCGGTTCGAAAAGCCCGGGATTTATGCCATCGGTGATGCGGAGCGGCCGTTGCAGGAAGGCGGTGCGGGGATCCGCTCTGCCGTGCGTGCTGCGACCCTGATGGCAGCGATCACTGCCGGGGGTACTCTGATTTTATTGGGATTGTGGATCAATAGTATACCCATATGAAACTTGAGGAACTGAGGTTCGGGACCGAGCTTCTCAAGCGCGGCTTTGCATCCATGCAGAAAGGGGGCGTGATCATGGATGTCATCAATGCCGGGCACGCGAAGATCGCCGAGGAAGCCGGTGCCGTTGCGGTCATGGCACTCGAGAGGGTGCCCGCAGATATACGGAAGGCCGGGGGTGTTGCCCGCATGGCTGATCCGGAGATCGTTGCCGAAATTATTGATGCCGTCTCAATTCCGGTGATGGGCAAGGTGAGGATCGGGCATTTTGTCGAAGCGCGGGTGCTCGAGTCGCTTGGTGTGGATATGCTGGACGAGAGCGAAGTGCTGACCCCGGCAGACGAACAATACCATATCGATAAGAGACTCTTCACGGTCCCCTTCGTCTGCGGGGCCCGGGATCTTGGTGAGGCGCTGCGAAGGATCCATGAAGGCGCTGCGATGATCCGGACAAAAGGCGAGGCAGGTACCGGCAACGTCGTGGAGGCCGTCCGCCACATGCGTGCGATCATGGGGTCGATCCGGGCCCTCAAAGGCATGGACGTGCAGGAGATGACCGATTACGCCCGGGAAATAGAGGCACCGGCCGAACTGGTCATCGAATGTTCGCAGCGCGGCAGGCTGCCGGTGGTGAACTTCTCCGCCGGCGGGATTGCCACACCCTCCGATGCAGCCCTGATGATGCAGCTGGGCGCCGACGGCGTCTTTGTCGGCTCCGGCATCTTCAAATCATCAAATCCTCAGAAGATGGCAAAGGCGATCGTAGAAGCGGTCAACCACTTCGAAGATGCAAAGGTGATTGCAGCTGTCAGCCGGGGGCTTGGCGAGGCGATGCCGGGGCTCGATGTCCATAAGCTGAAAGAGGATGAGGTGCTCCAGTACCGTGGACGTTAGGATCGGTGTGCTTGCCCTGCAGGGCAATGTGAGCGAGCACGTTGCTGCGTTCGGGAACGCGCTTGAACGCATGGGGCGTGCCCCCTCATCATCTGTTTTTCCGGTAAAACGGGCTGACGAGATTGCCGGGTGCGACGGGCTTGCAATTCCCGGCGGCGAATCGACCACGATCTCCCGGCTGATCGGGAAGAACCACCTCCACGAACCAATCCGCACGTTTCCGGGAGGCATCTTTGCGACCTGTGCCGGCATGGTCCTCATGGCGGCCCGGGTCGATGACCCGCGGGTCTGCCCGCTCGGGCTCATCGAGATGAGCGTCGACCGGAACGCGTTCGGGCGGCAGAAGGAGTCGTTTGAGTCCGACATTGTGCTGGACGGTATTGGTGGCGGGCCGTTCCATGCGGTTTTCATCCGGGCACCGGTTGCGACATCGGTTGGTGCCGGTGTGCATGTGCTTGCACGGGTCGGAAAGGGGATTGTTGCGGTGGAGCAGGGGAAGCACATGGCGTTATCGTTCCACCCGGAACTCGGCAATGACACCCGGCTGCATGAGCGATTTTTACAAAAGATGGGTATTTAATCCAAAAAGGCAGACGAACAGGAAATAATGCCGAGACATTTTTTTTAATTGACCGACGGTCCCCGTCAAGGATGTATATTTTCCGGTGCTCGCAGGGACACACACGATCCCGCATGCCAACATCCGGGCAACCGATGAAAGTTTTATCTGTCCCCATCATGCATGTTCCCGTATGGTTCCAAAAATGGTTCCAAAAATGGTTCCAAAAAAATCTCAGAAAAAAAAGCGCGGGAAAACAACCGAATCCCTCACCATCGGGGCGATCACGGGAATCCTCTCTGATGCCTTAAAGAACCATGATGATTTCATCCTCACGTGGGAGCCGCCGTCCGGGGAGGAGGTGGCGCCTGACACAAGACAGGAGATCCATATCATGACCGGCAACCTGATCACGTCCTGCAGGCTGAACAACCTCAAAAGCCGGGTCCTGCTGTA
>CAZVFG010000064.1:0-8235 GCA_964626125.1 uncultured Methanoregula sp. | reverse complement strand
GTCAGGAGGGTTCGTACCTGACACTCATTTTATTCCCAACGCTGTTTTATACGATGTGAGGATCTTAAGGACGAAATTCTGGTGCTCGTCAAGCGCCTGCTCATCATCCGGTGATGTGTTTTTTGTCACTGCATAGAGCAGAACCAGCGCATTGTCCAGTTCCAGCGATGCAGGGTCTTCGATTTTTTCTGGCGGGAGCCTGATGGCGACAAACGGGAGTTCGCTTTCAGTAAATGCAGCCCTCGTGTCGGCATTTACCTGGGCGTTTTGAAGGTCCTCCGCGTTGAGCTGCACAATCTGGAGGGCTTTTTTCAGTGCACTGCTGCTCCCCCCCTCAGGGATCTGGGTGAGTGCGAGCCTGCATTCCTCGATTGTGTTCTGGTAGAGCCCGAATTTGAAGCTGAAGAAAGCGGATGCAATCTCATGAGCAGTCTTTGTCTGGATATTCTTAAACTCCGGTTTAATTCTCTCGATATAATCGCGCAGAAATGGTTCCATGCGTTAGGATCCTCCTCTGTTATCCGCCGATGAACCGGATTTTCTGTTCAACCGGATCAGATGGATGGTGATGCTTGCCGCGAAGAAAATTGGTAACAAAATGGGACGGGTGTCTTCCACCGGCACCATGTAAGAAAAGGGCTCCAAAGATCGGGGTGCAGAGTGCGACAATATCTTTCCATGGCTTGATAGAGGCAAGGTATCCAAGCATGAAAGATCCGGTCACACAACCCTGGATAACAGTGCCCGCATCTGCGATGACACCAGTCTGCCGGAGCAGGATTGCAGCAAGGATTCCACCAAATGACACCAAGGGAATGGCATATGCGAGCCAACATTCCAGATGGTATGAGTCCTTCCGGTTTTTTTCCATGTTCATCGGTCGTTCCCGGCAATATTGGCATCCTCATGCAATGAACATATCCTTATTTTTCCATCTAAAAGCGGTCCTAATCACCATAGGATAGGATCGTTTTTTTTGATTGAATCCCGCGTGTATATGAGGCTGCACTACCAATGAGCTATCAACCGCTATGGGTGCTGTGATATTTTCGGATGTGCACGCCGATGCATCTGCGATTTCTGCGTTTGCTTCCTGTATTAAACAACCGTCATTTGCCGATCATTTCGGCAGCATCGACTTTGTAGTGAACCTCGGTGATATACTTCACCGCGGTGACTATCCTGTTGAGGCACTCGAGTATGTCCATATTCTCGCAAAAGAATATCGGCTCATTTCCATTATCGGGAACCACGATCATGCTTTTCTCAACAGGATTCCGGTGAGCGGGAGCGATGCAGTGAGCACCTCCCGGCACGAACAGGTGCGGGGATCTCCTCTCCTCTCCATATTTACTGGCATGCCTCTGGAATGGGTTGGTGATAACATGCTCTTTGTGCATGGTGGACCAATGGAGCTGGGCAGCTCCACGCTACGGCTCAAGTGCTGGCAGCGGCTGGGACGGGAACCGGGAGATTCTTCGGCCGGATATTATTACACACCGGAGATGGCGTTTTCTGCCCTGCGCTACCGGGGGCTCGTCCATATGTGCTGCGGACACCAGCATTCCGCCATCTGTTGCCGAAATACATCCAACGGGATTAAAAACTACGATCTGGTGTTTTGTGAAATTGAAATTGCCAAAAAAGATCCAAATAACCTCCTTGTGGCCAATGTACCGCTTGATGTGCCGACTATTTTTCGCATCGGTGCATGTTATGGTGATAATCCAGAATTTGCCTACACCGATTTCAAAACCTTCAGCTTTATCAGGATTAACTGAACCTACATTTCTGCATTGAAGTGATAGGAAATTTGGTGTTTTTACATTCCGGCTGATTTATCGGGTAATTTCACAGAATGTTTATATAGTATAACCACCCAGTGGTAATCATGCCTCGTGCAGGTGAGGGGCGATCGATCAAGATCGAACCCGACGTGTATGAGGCGTTGCTCGCGTTGAAACACGGGAGGATGACCATAAGCGATGTTATCGCAAAGATGCTGCAAGACTGCTATGGCTGGCCCTCAAAATTTCCCGACGATCAACGTGAGCTGGAAGATTTCACGCATCAACAGGGGAATAATCCCCGCGCTTTGCGGTGATGTGCCTCGCATCACTGCAGCGCAAAAAAGATCAGAAAAGGTGGTATGTCATAACCAACAAGGTCTTTGAAGATGATCTGACACGGGATACCCTCAACCGGCTGATCCAGCGCATCGATGAGAAACTCTCTCTCACGGATGAGACCGAACATGAAGTGTATTATCGCCCCCCTCTTGGGCATGGCCCTCACGGTGAAGGGACTGGAATAGGGGAATATTGAATCTGCACGTCATTCCCTGATATATCCCCCATCACTTTTTTTAGTCTCTGTTGCAGTCCCGGGATCCTCTGGTTGAGATCCACACGCCATGTGATAAGATCAGCGCGGGACTGGATCTCTTTTTTAAGGATTATCTCAAGCTGGGCCTTCTCCCGCTCAAGGGTCTCACTGCGGGCAACAACGGGGTGCGAGCGGAGCGAATGTTCAGCTGCTTCGCACTGCGTAACCTGGGTGGTATATTTTTGGGACAGTGTCCTGATCTCATTAATAAACCCGCCGGGATCAGAAAACAGCGCCCGTTCCTCCTTGTTTTTGAGGAGAACCTCACCACAATCGATCATTTTTACAGCGATAGGGTATGCAGCAGCAAGTGTTTGCGCAAGGTCTGTTGCATCGGGAACCGCATGGCCAGAGAGAACGCCCATCGCACGATGGAGCGCTGCCTCATCGGCACTTTTGCGTTGCTTATGTGCAAGCTTTTCAGCTTTGCGCAGCACATGAGATGCGGTCATCGACAGGGCGGCATACCTTCGGACGGTCCTGTCACGTTCTTCTATCATCAGTTCGAGGGTGTGACGTTGTTCTGCGAGAATACCCTGTGATTCATCGCGTCCCAGTGTGGCTAATTCCTGTTCACATTCTCCGAAGCGGTTCCTGGTATCATCGATGCGATGCCCGATTCTCTTCTCTTTCTCAAACGATTTTTCAATATCCATGTTAATATCAGCAAGGGCTCCGTGTGTCCTTTTGGCTTCTGTGATATGTTCCATCTCCTTGCGGAAATGAGCGAGGGCATCGGTCATCGCATTGATCTGACGCCCGATTGCATCGATACCAGTCTGCACGCTTTTCATCTCCTGAGGAAAGACTGTCCGGAGGTATTTCCCCTGGCCCCGCGTGCTGTTGATACACCCCTTGAGTATCTCGGTTGCGGCTGTGTAGAACCCATCGACATCCTCCGGCAGGGATTTTGACAGCAGAGTACCCATCGCTTTTGAATACTGAGGCAGTGTGTTTTTTGCGATGCTTTTTAATTTCGGATGGATTTCCTCATTATACTCCGCGGCGCGCAGGAGCTCGATGGTCTGCTGAAGGCTGGTGACTGACTCCCGGATCGCATGCATGGGTGAGGCTGTCGTATCCAGAAGAGCTCCGGTGAGCGTCCCCTCGCGGTCATCCAGCCAGCAGGGGATCTCATCGAACGTGATGATACGAGGTTCCGGTTTTTCCGGTTTAAAGAGATTTTTTATCCGTCTGAACATCCACGACCCCAAATATTGCGGCTGCTTTTAAGAATCAGGTATCAGAAAGTTGGATCAGTCATCCTGTGCGATCTGGCGAAGACGCGCAACTCCGTCAATCTCCCTGATCACCTGTGTGACTGCGGGCGGGACAAGGTTTTTCCATGTTATGGTATTGAGCATGCGCCGGCGGATTTCGGTGCCGCTGAGGGTGTCGCGTTCGTACATTGACGGCGACTGTACCTTCACCCCTGCCTCACTGAACAGCCGGACGACGAGCGGATTTGAGGAGTAACAGAGGTCGAACGGCGGGGTCATGGACTGTACGTGGGCGACCCAGAGTGCGTTGCGCTTGATGTCTTCGATGGGGATCACATAGAAGGGGCAGCCAACCGTTGAAAGAGAACGGGTAATCATGAGAACGCGCTCTCCTGCAGTGAAGGGATTATCAATGGTATGGGAGAGCTGGGCACTCCCGACCCCTATAATGATCTCATCGACCTCATCAGCGATATGTTCGAGCACCGACTGGTGCCCGTTGTGGTACGGCTGGAACCTGCCGATATAAAACCCCCGTCTCATGACTGACTCCTCAGATTCGCGATCCTTGCGGCGAAAGCGCCGGCGGTAAAGCCCGCATCGATATTGACAACTGCGATCACCGAACAGGACTGGAGCATGCTGGCAAGTGCCGCCCTCCCCTCCCCCATGTACCCGTACCCGGTACTGACAGGAACGCCGATGACCGGTTTGTCCACAAGCCCGGCAACGACTGCCGGGAGTGTCCCCTCACGCCCGGCACAGACAATGAATGTGTGCGCATCGAGCAGGGATTTTAATGCCGGGAAGAGCCGGTGGATGCCTGCAGCGCCGACATCGTATGCGGTGCGTACCACGCATCCCATCTCCTCTGCGATCACTTTTGCCTCCTCTGCAACGGGGATGTCGGATGTCCCCGCCGTGATGATCGCAATAATACCGCCGGTCGGTTTCGGTAATTCCCCTTTTGAAAGGACCAGCACCCGTCCCTCTCTCCGATGTTCAGTGCGAAATCCCCTGCTCCGTGCAATTTCCTGCACCCGCGTCACCTGGTCCGGGCTGACCCGGGTAACCACGCACCGTCCTGCAGTTTCAGCGTACCGGATCGCAATCTCTGCGACCTGATCCGGGGTCTTTCCTTCCGCAAGCACAACCTCCGGCATGCCACAGCGCACTGCCCGCCCGAGGTCGATGCATGCGAACTCGCCAAGACGTTCGAGGCGGAGCCCGTCGATCTCTTCTGCCGCATCTTCAAGCGAGATGACCCCGTTCTTGTATCGCAATAGCACATCGGAAAGGACAGGATTGGGTGGCATGTTCGTAATAATACAGATATGGAACCGCGTATAATAATACGTTCATCGTCATGTCCTATCTCGCGTATGTTGCCGTATTTGGTGTTGGGGCAGTCCTCTTCCTCTGGCTGCGTGACGCGCGGATATTTTTCAGGACCGGCCTTGCAGGGTACAGAAAGGCGGCATACCATGGTGTCATCTATGGCGCCCTCTCGATCTTTGGTGGTGCATGTGCGATGTTCTCACTGGAACTTCTTGGACTGGGACTGATCCTTGCCGCACTCTACCTTCAGGGAAGGATTGACAGGGAGAAAATCTGGGGCAGTGAGGGGACAATCGAACGGCTCATTGGCAATGTGCCGGTGCAAAGGGCGAATAAGAAATAATTGGGCGGCGAGTACTACTCAGGAGAATTTTTGATGCTCCAGAAACCGAGAGGGACGCGGGATTTTTTACCAGATGAGATGGAGGCGCGGCGCAGCGTTGAGGGACGGATGCGGGACGTGGCGTGCCGCTGGGGATACCGCGAGGTCTGCACCCCGGAATTTGAAGACCTTGAACTCTTTACGATGCGGTCAGGCGAGGCGATCATTGAGGAGATGTACGTCTTTGAGGACAAGGGAGGGCGCCGCCTCGCCCTGCGCCCGGAGATTACTGCTGCCATTATCCGGATGTATGTCAACGAGGCAAAGGTCGCGCCGAAACCTATCCGCTGGTGTTACTTTGCGGACTGCTTCCGGTATGAACGCCCCCAGAAAGGGCGCTACCGCCAGTTCTGGCAGTTCGGGGTGGAACTGATCGGCGCTGACACGGCGTACGCTGATGCGGAAGTGATCATGCTCGCGGCAGATATGCTGGATGCGACCGGTGTTACCTATGACCTGAAAGTGGGGCATCTCTCCTTTATGAAGAACCTGCTCAAGGATCTCGAAATGCCCGCACAGCGCCGGGTGATGGCACACCTCGACAAGAAAGATTTCGACGGTCTTGCAGTCACACTCGATGGATTGGGAAAACCTGAGATCCGTAATTCACTGACATCTCTTGTTGAATGCCGTTCGCTTGATGATGCATTTGAGATTTCCGGAACGATCCCGGAGAGGGACCGGATTGAACAGACCATCGGCCTGCTTGACACGTCAGATGTGCCGTACAGCCTGAACTTTGGTATCGTAAGGGGTCTGGATTATTATACGGGTATGGTTTTTGAGGGATTTGCCCCGAATCTTGGTGCTGAGAACCAGATTATCGGCGGCGGTGCGTACCGTCTCGCACACCTCATCGGGGGCGATGATGCAGCGTCCTGCGGGTTTGCGATCGGGTTTGATCGTGTGATGGTCTCGCTGGGTGAAGTACCGCACAAAAAAGACACGGTCGTGGGAATTGTCTGCACGAACGAAGGACGTACGCGTGCCTTTGAAGTTGCACGCGCATTCCGCAACGCGGGTATCCGGACAGAGATGGATCTTGTCGGACGGGGACTTGGGGCCCAGATTGCCCACGCATCCAGATCCGCGGATTACGTTGCCGTGATCGGGAAACGTGAAGCAGAATCCGAAAACGTGACATTAAAAAACCTGCAGACCGGCGAACAGAAGACCGTGGACCTTGGCAAGGCAATCGCTGAGGTGAAAGCGCATGGTGCTTGCTGACGAGCTCGCCAAACAGCAGCGCAGTATCAGTGTTGCAGAATTTTTTGAGAAGAATAAACACCTCCTGGGTTTTGATTCCCCGACGCGCGGTGTCATCACCACCATCAAAGAGGCGGTTGATAATGCGCTCGATGCCTGTGAAGAGGCGCAGGTCCTCCCGGACATTTATATCAGCATCAAAAAAACCGGCAATGATATCTTCCGGATTATCGTTGAGGACAATGGCCCGGGCATCGTTCCCGCACAGGTGCCCTTTGTTTTTGGGAAGCTTCTGTACGGGTCGCGGTTCCACCAGATCCGGCAGACGCGCGGGCAGCAGGGGATCGGGATCTCGGCGGCGGTCCTCTACGCCCAACTCACATCAGGTCTCCCGACTGTCGTAATATCCCGGACAGGCGCAAAGGAACCTGCGAACAAATTTGAGATCCAGATCAAGATCGAGACCAATGAACCCGATGTCATCTCAAAGCAGCCGATTGACTGGGACCGTACTCACGGGACCCGGGTGCAGATCGAGTTCAGGAGCACGATGGCGGCAAAGAAAAAACTCCTCGAATATCTCAAATACACCTCGGTGGTCAACCCCCACGCGCGGTTCCGGGTCGAGCTTGACGATGAAGCATTCACGTTCGAGCGTGTCAGCCAGGACGTGATTGCGTGCCCGGTCGCGATCCAGCCACACCCGCACGGCATCGAATTCGGCCAGCTGAAGCGCATGGCGGCGGCAAGCGATACAACACTGGTCGATTTCCTTGTGAACGGGTTCAGCAGGGTCGGAAAGAAGACCGCACAGGAGATGTGTGAGAAAGCCGGCCTCAAGGGCATGGCGAAGACAAAGGGGCTCTCAGCCGATGAGCTCAAGGCGCTCCTTGCCGCGATGCAGGAGGTTGCGGTGCCTGCCCCCCCGACATCCCAGTGCCTCTCCCCGATCGGCGAAGAGCTGATCCGGCGCGGGCTGGACAAGGAGTTCCAGATGGACTTTGTCACCGCACGCACCCGCCCGAGTGCAGTGTTCTCCGGCCACCCGTTCATGGTCGAGGCTGCAATCGGGTACGGTGGGAAACTGCCACCTGAGGGCAATGCCATCATCCTGCGGTTTGCCAACCGTGTCCCCCTCATGTACCAGCAGGGTGCGTGCGCGATCACCGGGTGTATCACGAATGTGAACTGGAAATCGTATAACATCTCGCAGCAGGGCCTGCCGGTCGGGCCGATCCTGATCCTTGTCCACGTCGCATCCACCAACGTGCCGTTTACCAGCGAGAGCAAGGATGCAATCGCGGCCATTCCGGAGATCGAAAAGGAGATCGTGCTCGCGTTGCAGGATCTCGGGCGCGAACTCAAGAATTTCCTTTCCCGCAGGGACAGAAACAAGGTCGCCGAGGACCGGGCGCGTGCGGTCTGCGCGATCATCCCGGAGCTTGCTGCAAAGGTGAGTGAGATCGTAGAAAAGCCGCTTGTGGATACATCGCCGATCGAAGGAAAACTTATGCACAAGCTGATCGCGAAAAAATGGACCCGGGACGGGACCGTGACCATCGAGATCAGCAACTACACCGGTCATGACGGGGAGATCTCGGTGTACGATATTTCGCATGACAATGCTGCTGGTGCCAGCCCCAAACCGGACTTTGTGAGCGAAGTTGAGGGGCAGATTACGAAAGTATGGAAGGTGACCGTCCC
>CAZVFG010000063.1:1324-8250 GCA_964626125.1 uncultured Methanoregula sp. | reverse complement strand
TTTTTGAACCGTTCCATTAACAATATAACACTACCAGCCCATATGTTTAGAGAGATAGCAGGATTGTTGCCAACCATGGAAGACGAGTTTGTCAGGGGTGCATGAGGGTGAACAAGGTGGAACAGATGGACCAGCGTGAGCTGCTGACCCTTGAGCATTATCTCAAGCAGTACGGGCAGCAGGCGGAGATTTTTGCCAGCCAGCTGGAACTGATGGAGAACGGGAGGATGGAGGCGCTCGCCGCAGTCGAAGCGCTGCAGGGCATTTCTGATGCAGATGACGGCACCGTCCTGCTGCAGATCGGTGGTGGCGCAAGTCTCCGGGTCAGAGTGCTTGAACCCGACAGGGTGCTCCTCAATATCGGTGCCGAAGTCATTGTCGAGCGGACGAACAAGGATGCGGTCGAGTTTTTAAAAGACCGGATCACCGAGATGGAAGCTTCGGAAAAGAAGGTAGTCGAGACACTCGACCGGCTCCGCGGCCAGATGAACGAGATCAATAAAAGGCTTGAGCAGGGATACCAGCAGGCGGTACAGGCGGGCCATACCGCACCGGCGGCTGGTTCCGGCGATCAGGACCAGTGAAGAAGGAAGGCGTGCATGTTCGGGGGGCTTCGCGAACGGTTGCAGGCTGCCCGCGCCCGGCTTTCCGGAAGTATACAGGCTGCTGCTGCACCCTCCTTAGAACAGCAGAAGATTCCTGCACTCACCCCGTCAACTGCACCTGAACCACAGGTTCAGACCCCCTCCGCTTCCGGCGCAACATTTGTCAATAAAGTCAAGACCTTCATTATCGACCGGGAGCTGATCATTACTGAAAAAGAGCTTGCCGGTGCACTCTCTGAGCTCGAGATCACGCTGCTCGAGAGCGATGTGGCACTACCGGTCACCGATGCAATCATCGCCCACGTCAAAAAGGACCTCGTGGGAAAACACCGCCGGATCGGGCAGTCGGTGGATTCGCTTGTTGTCGGGACGCTGCGCAGCGCCTTGCTTGACGTGCTGGGAACGGGTTTTGACCTGATCGGGTATATCAAAAACCACAAACATCCGGTAAAGATCCTTTTTACCGGTGTGAATGGCACGGGCAAGACAACCACGGTGGCAAAGATCGGGGACTTTTTAAAAAAGCAGGGATTCACCGTCGTGATCGGTGCCGGGGACACCTACCGGGCCGGCGCGACCGAGCAGATCGAAGTGCATGCAGAACGCATCGGGATCAAGATCATCCAGCACCAGAAGGGCGCAGACCCATCGGCGGTATTATTTGATGCCGTCCAGTACGCCATATCGCACAAGCTTGATGTGGTACTCGCCGACACCGCGGGAAGGTTCCATACCAAGGCAAACCTGATGAGCCAGCTCGAAAAAATACGGCGGGTGATGAAGCCCGATCTCGTGGTCTATGTGGATGAAGCAGTCGCGGGAAACGATGCAGTCATACGTGCAGCAGAATTCGACCGGACCGTCGGGGCTGATGTGGTGGTGCTCACGAAAGCAGACATGGACTCGCGGGGCGGGGCGGCGATCTCGATTGCCCACACCATCGGAAAGCCTCTCATGTTTTTAGGCACAGGGCAGGGGTATGATGATATTATCCCGTTTTCACCTGATGTAATGGTCGAGGAACTGCTGGGTGATGCCTGATGCTGGACTCCCTTTCCACATCATTAAAAGATGCCCTCAAGAAGCTTGCGGGCAAAACGGTTGTGGATCGTGCAGCAGTTGACGAGCTGGTTAAGGATCTGCAGAGGGCTCTCCTTTCTGCCGATGTAAATGTGAAGCTCGTCATGGACCTGTCAAAGGCGATCCGCACACGATCGCTTGAGGAGCCGCCACCCAAGGGCATGAGCGTACGCGAACATGTGCTGCGCATCGTGTACCAGGAGCTCGTCCGGCTCATCTGGGCTTCCACCGATGTAAAACTGGAACCACAGGTCATCCTGATGGCGGGCCTGCAGGGCAGCGGGAAAACAACCACGACAGCAAAGGTCGCCCGCTATTTCCAGAAGAAGGGGCTTAAGGTCGGGGTCATCTGTGCGGACACCTTCCGTCCCGGCGCCTACGATCAGCTTTTGACTCTCTGCCAGCAGATCAATGTGCCCTGTTTTGGCAACCCACAGGAAAAAGACGCGCTGGCGATCACACGGCAGGGGCTGGCCTCGTTCAAAGACCTCGAAGTCCTGATCGTTGACACGCAGGGCCGGCACGCCCTCGAGGCGAACCTGATCCAGGAGATCATCGAGTTAAACCAGCTCACAAAAGCGACCCACCGCTGGCTTGTCATTGACGCAGCGCTCGGGCAGCAGGCGAGCGAACAGGCACGCCGGTTCCACGGAGCGATCGGGATCGACGGTGTCATCATCACGAAAATGGACGGTACGGCAAAAGGAGGTGGAGCCCTGTCTGCCGTGGCGGAGACTAAGAGCGGGATTGTCTTCATCGGTCAGGGGGAGACGTCCGAGGACCTCGAACGGTTCGACCCGGATGGTTTCATATCGCGACTGCTGGGCATGGGCGACCTCCGGGCGCTTGTTGAGCGGGTGGAAGAGGCGATCCAGGCGGATGAGGTGGATATGAACGCGATGATGAAGGGAAAGTTCACCCTCCGCGATATGTACAAACAGCTCGAGGCGCTCAACAAAATGGGACCCCTCAAACAGATCATGAACATGCTCCCGCTGGGCAACATGGAGCTTCCCGACGGTGTCTACGATGTGACGAGCACCAAGATGGTGCGGTACCGGATCATCATGGACTCGATGACAAGCGCCGAGCTGGATGACCCCTCCCTCATCAACAGCTCCCGCATGCAGCGCATCGCCCACGGTGCCGGGGCAACACCTGATGAGGTACGGGAGCTCCTGAAATACTACAAGCTGATGCAGCGGACCCTGAAGGGGCTCCGGGGTGCCGGCGGCAAGTTCAACATGCAGCGCCTGATGAAGCGCTTCTCCGGGATGCAGTGAGATGACGTATTTTGCGATTGTCGGGCATACCGCCCGGACTGACGGAGCGTTCAGCCTCAACGACCTTCCTTCGAGTGGCGGGCGCCTGGACGTGCTCTGCCGCTGCGTCAATGCCTCGCTCTTCCTTTCGCACGCCCTGCGGCGTAACGTGGAGTGTTCGCTCGTACTGCTGGGTCCTCCCAATCCGCCAAAGACGGTGAAATTTTCCGGACAGAACGTGCGGTCTCTGAACCCGGATGAACGCAGCCCGGCGGCACTGATCAAAAAAGCGCTTTTACTCCCGTGCGGTTCTGAGTTCCGCGAATCGTCCGAGGGGGTATCCGTACGGAAGGGCGGGCTCGAACGACTGGTTCAGGAACACCGGTTCGGCGTGCTGGATGATCAGGGTACCGACATCCGCAAATCTGAGGTATTACCGGATGCGTTCCTGCTCTCCGACCACCTGAATTTTTCTGCAGATGAGGAGACGGTCGTGTCGGGTTGCCCAAAATTTTCTGTTGGTCCGGCAGTACTCCACGCTGAATCTGCAATCACGGTACTGCTCAATGAACTGGACCGGAGGGGTGCCGGATGGAAATGAACGAAACCGTTGGTAAAATCCTTTCATACGGAGACTGTTGCGACCACTGTCTGGGCAGGTTCTTTGGCAAACGCGGACACGGGCTCACCAATGATGAGCGGGGCCGGGCGGTGAGGATTGCCCGTGCGGTTGCAGAGAACCTCCCCTTTGAACCGTTCAGCAGTACCTGCTGGGTCTGTGGTAATTTTTTCGAAACTATAACGGCGTGGGCAGAGCGTGCTGTCGTTGCAACCGGAGGGATCGAATATCACACGTTCCTTGTGGGATGCCGCGTTCCGCCGCTGATTTCCGAGAGCGAAGAGATGGTCTGGAGCGACCTCTCACTTGCCGACCCGGAACCCTTTAAATCAGAGGTAAACCGGGAAGTGGGCAAAAAGATCTCTGCAATGAGCGGTAAAGAAGTTGACTTTAAAAAGCCCGATCTGGTCCTGCTTCTCAATCTTTCACGGGATACCGTCGATGTGCAGATCAGCCCGCTCTTTTTTTACGGCAGGTACCGGAAAAACGAACGGGGTATCCCCCAGACACATTGGGACTGCCGCACCTGCCGCGGTGCCGGTTGTGAGCAATGTAACTTCACCGGCAAACAGTACCAGGACTCGGTAGAAGAGCTGATCGGGCGGCCGGTTATCGGGTTGTTTTCCGCCGGGAATGCGGTGCTCCATGGCGCCGGGAGGGAAGATATCGATGCACGGATGGTCGGCACGGGCAGACCTTTTATCCTTGAAGTTGTTGCACCGTTGCGGCGGACAGCAGATCTTGCAATCGTTGAAGATACCATCAACCGGAGTGCTGCAGGGCGCGTTGCGGTGACACTCATACGATGGAGTGAACGGTCAGAGGTGGAAACCCTTAAATCAACCAAAGCGCATAAAAAATACAGGATCCTGGTCGAGGTTGAAGGTGCATTATGTGCGGACGAGTTCGCAAATGCCCTAAAAACCTTACAGGGCGTCACAATACACCAGCGCACGCCCGAGCGGGTCGCCCACCGGAGAGCAGACAAAGTCCGGGAGCGCAAAGTCCTCGATATCGAGTATGCAGGTGAGCAGGACGGCAGATTTATTGTCGAAGTCCTCGGCGAAGCCGGCCTCTACATCAAAGAACTTGTATCAGGCGATCAGGGAAGAACACACCCGAGTCTTGCCGAGATCCTGCAACGACCGGCGCACGTCACCAGTCTTGATGTCGTGCAGGTTGAGGGAACAAAGGAGGGAGAGTAAGCATGGCACATCACAACGGACCACGAAAAAAGACACGTTATAAGTTCAAGAAGGAATTGAGGAAGCGCGGGCTGCCACCGGTCACCTGCGTCATCCAGAAATTTGAAGTCGGTGACAAAGTCCATATCGTCTGCGACTCAAGCATCCAGAAAGGCATGCCCCACCGCCGGTTCCACGGCAAGACCGGGACTGTTGTCGGCCAGCGCGGACGTGCATGGATGCTCGCGATCCCTGACGGCAATTCCGAGAAGATCGTGATCGCAAGACCACAACATCTAAAAGCACAACGGTAAATCCACTATCAGGAGTCTGGCATGAAAGTCAAGGGTATTGTTAGCGAAGAGAAGGTCACACTCCCCCAGGTACGCGAAGTCCTGCTGGGCGTTGAGTCGCAGCGGATTGCCGCTGAAAAGGAGATGTCCTACGAGTTTCGCCGCAGCATCGAGCATGCCAATCAGCTCGCAAAGACCTCACCGGAAAAGTCAGCGTCGCTTGTACAGGCACTCTTAAAACTGGAGAAGATGAAACCCGAGATCGCCTACCGCATCGCAAATGTCATGCCACGGACCCGTGACGAATTGAGGGCTATCTATGCAAAGGAGCGCTTTACGCTTGCTCCTGAAGAACTCGATACCATTCTCGAGATCGTTTCATCCCACTTCTGAGGTGGTGCAATTGAAGGTCGAGAAGAAGGAGGTTAACTGCATAGTACTCGATATCCTTGCAAAGGGGCATCCTGACGATCCCCGCCCCCCGTTCAAGCGGGAACCTCTGGTTCAGGCAATGGGGCTTGAGCAGTTCAAGCTGCTCGAGCTCGTGCCAAAACCCGGAGTACCCATCGAACTCTACGACAAGCTGTATATCGGGGACGGCGAACGGGAAAAGATTGAGCGGGTGAAACGCCGGATCGGGTACGAGGAGCTGACGCAGACCGCACGGGGCGAACTGCCATTCATTGTGGAAAAGGTGGTAAAAGAGCGGGAGCATGACTTTGTCCAGTTCTTCAACACTGCGGTACCAATCACTCCCAAGATGCACATGCTCCACCTGCTCCCGGGTATCGGCAAGAAGCTGATGTGGGAGATTCTTGACGCCCGCAACCGCAAGATGTTCGACAGCTTTTTCGATATTTCTGCACGCATCAAGTCCATCCCGCACCCGGAGAAGATGATCATTGCCCGGATCATGGAAGAGCTGCAGAACAAGGACGTGAAGTACCACGTCTTTACCACGAAATGAAGGCGTATCATGACCAGCACTTCTTAATTGACCCGGCAGTGGTCGAACGGATCGTATCCCTCGTGGATGTAAAGGATCGCGAGGTGCTGGAGGTCGGGCCAGGGGACGGTGCGCTGACACAGGCACTGCTTTATCACGGAGCGACCGTGCATGCGGTGGAGCTCGACGGAGAACTCTGCGAGGGGCTCGCCGAACGCTTTTCTGATGAAATTGCTGCCGGAAGGTTTACCATCACGCATGGCGATGCGAGCCGGTGCGACTTACCTCATTTTTCAATCGTCGTCTCCAACCTCCCGTACTCCGTATCATCGAAGATCACGTTCCGTCTGCTTGAGCATGGATTCGATGTTGCGGTGCTGATGTACCAGATGGAGTTTGCAAAACGGATGGTCGCACCCGCCGGCACCAAGGACTGCGGCAGGCTCTCGATCATGGTACAGACCTACGCAACCGTTGAGCAGTGCTTCACCCTCCCGCCCAACTGTTTCTCACCCAAGCCACAGGTACACTCAACCGTTATGAAGATCATTCCCCGCCCGCCGATTTTCTTTGTAAAGGACACCAAACGCTATGCCGATGTCGTCCGGGCGCTCTTCTCCCACCGGCGCAAGACCGTGCGTAATTGCCTGAAAAGATCTTCCGGCATGCTCGATCCTGTGTGGGTGCAGCGGGTGATTGCGGGATTGCCAGATGAGATCCTCGCGAGCAGACCGGCAGAATTGTACTTAGAGGATTTTGCGACCATCGCAAATCTTGCCTGACACCCACCCACAGTACAGGCAACACCAGCCATGGATTGATTCCCAGACAGGTTTGTTGTCCTTCATAAGACCTGACAGAGCTGTGCAGCACGAGCACTATTTCTGAACTCTTTCACTCCATCCAGATCAGGGAAAAGGGAGGAGATTTGCGACTG
>CAZVFG010000063.1:0-1224 GCA_964626125.1 uncultured Methanoregula sp. | reverse complement strand
TTTTTTGGTTGTAAAAGAGGTCAATCTTCTACGGGATCCCCATGGTACCCGTGTGCCGCGAGTACCGTAATAACATTATTCAGCCATGCCTTATCCTCGCTATGCTGCCGTCCATGAAGGTGGGCATGGACATGAGCATCATGACCGTGTTCTATCGTTGCCCTGGGGCTGTGGGAATGCGGTACCCGGGTATGCTGACTTTCAATCGGGTGCGGTAAATGCGCTACCTTTTCCTTCCAGATCGCTGCCAGTATTTCATCCTGGGTCCTGAGTTGGTTGATCCCGATCACCTTCCCGCGAAGTTCACCGCTCAGGGTGTGGTGGATCAGCATGCGGTAGCACTTGAACTCCCGGCAGATCGGGGGGCGCGTGGGATAAATTGCACATGCAAAACCCTTGCCTGCAGGATTCTTCCGCATGAATTCACATCCCTTATGCGCCGGCTCACTCGAAGCTTCGTCCTTATTGATAAATTCGTCAGAAATCTCGTCCGCAAACTCAGGCTGCACGTGCACGAGAAAGAGTTCATTCGTAATCCCGTAGCGGCAATAGTAATCCCTGTCGCTGAGCTGCCGTTCAATCCTGATGAACTCCCCAAAACTCTGGCAGCATTTCCCACACCATTTGCAATCGAACTTGGCCATTCTTCCCAGCTCATTTCAGCCAAAGTGATTGATAAATTCTGCGATAATCCCGCTGAAAACTCGTGCATCATACGTTTTTAGGGGTGACATTTACCCTCGATGAAACCCCCGGATTCTGTGCCGGGGTTATAATTGAGGGGAAATAACCCCGGCAATCACCATCCATTTCGGTATCCGGTATTATGCCCCTCTCTTTGTGCGATTTCCAAATCTCCGGAAAAACAGTAGATCCGAATGTATCCTCCTTGGAAAAGGCAAAAAAAGTAGAAATGGAATGGGGAAAAATTCCCTACAATCTTCTTTTATTACCGATAATTTCGGCAATAAGTAACTTTTTTTCTGAAATGCTGACGGTAAATATCTATCTGACGCGCATGTGATCAAACAATATTGAAATTGGTTTTAAGTATTTTGTGCACAAAAAATGGATGCAATCTTAAAACTCATAAAAAATACTGATAAGATCGAATAATATTCTCAATGGTATATTTTTTTCAAAGAGGGTGCTGTTGCTTCAACGAGACTTAACGGAAATGATATCGTCAGAACTCTTGAATGTCGAATATTTAAACGTCCCGCA
>CAZVFG010000062.1:7164-8321 GCA_964626125.1 uncultured Methanoregula sp. | reverse complement strand
CCCTCGTCCAGCTCGATCCCGATGCTGTTGCGGTTTCAACGGTATATCGGCTGTCACATCAGTATCGGATCGGGATTCCGGATGAAAAGGTATTATATCCGGCCATACCGCTTATGAGCCTGCTCGGTTGTCATGACCAGATCAACCCTGACCGTCTCTTGGATAACGAAAAAAAATACGATGTATTTACCGGACACATGCATCTTGAACCGCTTCCTGTTGGTCCGAAGCGGTTCGATATACCCATGGGCATGCGGGTGATATGCCAGCCGGTCGATATGTTCACCAATGATACGGCGATCTTTTTCAGGAAGGGTTGCAAGGAATGATGTGACCTTTGACTCTATCTCAACAAACACATTGCACCCTTATCTCAGGCCGAGCTTCTTTTTGGCCTGATCCCAGGGCACAAACTCCCCCGTCCTGTCAATCTCATCGAGATCTGCTTCCAGGGCCTTTCTCTGGTGCTCTGCGATGAGCTCTGCAACCGTATCTCCCAGGGTTTTTCCCGGCTTTTTCAACCCGCAAAGGGCAGCCCATGTGCTCGGTGTAAGAGCCACCCGCTTATCGGCGATTTCTGCAGCCTGGTTTCCTGCCATGTTCATTCCTTCCGGTCCGGTCTCTCTCACTATCAGACAAATAATTGTCTAAGCTTAGACAACTGTATAATCTTTGCTATCCAGACCGATAAAAACAGCTATAATACCGGGCCTTTTTCCTTCCTGATCCGCTCACGCGCAACCCTGCAGTATCCCTCGTCCAGCTCGATCCCGATGCCTTTACGGTCACACCCGTATGCGGCGACAAGGGTGCTGCCGCTCCCCATGAAGGGGTCAAGCACGGTATCGCCCACATAGCTGAACAGTTTCATGCAGCGCCGGGGGAGCTCCACGGGGAAGGGCGCCGGGTGCCCCGCCTTTTTCCTGCTCTCGCCCGGGAATGTCCACAGCCCGTTGGTCCATGCCATGAACTCGTCCCGGGTGATGTCGGATTTTTTATCCGACGCCGGTTTCTTCCATGTGCCCTTGTACAGGACAACGATCAGCTCCACCGGCGCAATGACAAAAGGTGCCGAGGGATTCATCCACGACCCCCACGCGGTCCGGCGCGAGATGTTGCCCTCGTTCCAGATGATGGTCGCATGGTACCGGAACCCG
>CAZVFG010000062.1:0-7064 GCA_964626125.1 uncultured Methanoregula sp. | reverse complement strand
GGTGCAATTGGGATATCTTTAAAAGTTCCAGTGCGATAAACGATTATGATTAAGGTAGCCGTCAACGGGTATGGGACCGTCGGTAAGCGCGTCGCCGACGCCGTCGCCGCACAGAAGGACATGAAGATCGTCGGTGTCTCCAAGACCCGGCCCAATGCCGAAGCGTTTGTGGCAAAGCAGCGGGGCTATCCCCTGTATATTGCAGACATCTCCAAAAAACCGGCATTTGAAAAGGTGGGGCTTTCTGTCGCCGGGTCGGTCGAGGACATGTGCCGGCAGGCAGATGTCGTCGTTGATGCAACACCCGGGGATGTCGGCGCAACGAACAAGCCCCTGTATGAAAAACTCGGGGTCAAAGCCATCTGGCAGGGCGGGGAAGACCATGAAGTCGCCGGGTTCTCGTTCAACTCCTCCTGCAATTACCAGGACGCAATCGGCAAAAAGTTCGTCCGGGTTGTCTCCTGCAACACCACCGGGCTCTGCCGTATCATCCACGCGGTTGACCAGGCGTATGGTGTTGCCCACGTCCACGCTGTCATGGTACGGCGTGGATCGGATCCCGGCGAGATCAAGAAAGGCCCGATCGATGCCGTCGTCCTCGACCCGGTGAGTGTCCCCAGCCACCACGGCCCCGATGTCCTTACCGTGCTCCCCCACATCTCCATTACCACGATGGCGATGATCGTCCCGACCACGATGATGCACATGCACGCGGTGCAGATCACGACAAAAAAGGACGTCTCCCGGGACCGGGTCATTGAGCTGATCAGGACGCACCCAAGGATGGGCCTTGTCAAGAAAAGCGCCGGTATCAAGAGCACCGCCGAACTCAAGGAGTTTGCGATGGACCTCGGGAGGCCCCGCTCGGACCTCTACGAGAACTGCATCTTTGAGGAATCCGTCTATGCACAGGGAAAAGAGCTCTGCTTTTTCCAGGCAATCCACCAGGAGGCAGATATCGTTGTCGAGAACATCGACGCGATCCGGGCGATGACGGGTATTGAAAAAGATGGCGCGAAATCAATCAGAATGACCAATGACGCCCTTGGCTTTTCTCCCATCCAGAATAACCATTAACACCCACGATAACCCATTCTTTTTGATGGACGAGTACGAACTGGCCACCCGCAACACGGTCGAGATCGTCACTGATGACGAACTCCGCTCACTCCTGTCACGACCTGCAAAGAACGTCTACGCCGGCTACGAGCCCAGCGGTGAGATCCACCTCGGGCACCTTGTGACCGTCAACAAGCTCGTCGACCTGCAGGCAGCCGGTTTCGATGTCGTCGTCCTGCTCGCCGACCTGCATGCCTTCCTGAACCGGAAGGGGACCATGGAACAGGTACGGGAACTCGCCGATTACAACCGCCGCTGTTTTGAGGGGCTGGGCTTAAAAGACGTGACATACGTCCTCGGGTCCGACCTCCAGCTCTCAAAAGAGTACGACCTGCTCGTGCTCCAGCTCTCCCAGCAGATCACGCTGAACCGTGCGATGCGCAGCATGGACGAGGTCGGGCGCCAGATGGACCACCCGACGGTCTCCCAGATGATCTACCCCCTGATGCAGGCAGCCGATATTGCGATGCTCAACGTTGACGCGGCGGTGGGCGGGATCGACCAGCGCAAGATCCACATGCTCGCCCGGGAGCACTTAATCAACTTCGGGTATACCGCGCCGGTCTGCATCCATACTCCCATCCTGAACGGGCTCGACGGAAAGAAGATGTCCTCGTCGCAGGGCAACTTCATCGCGGTCGCGGACAGTGAAGACGAGATCAAAAAGAAGTGCCAGAAGGCGTTCTGCCCTCCTGAAGTTCCGGACAACCCGGTGCTCCAGATCTTCCAGTACCACATATTCCCGCGGTTGGAGCAGGTGACGGTGCGGCGATCGGAAAAATTCGGGGGGGACCGGTCATTTGCAAGCTATTCCGACATGGAACAGGCATACCGGAACGGTGAGGTGCACCCGCTCGACCTCAAGAAGGCCTGCGGTGACTGCCTGATTGAGATCCTGGGGCCGGTCCGTGATTATATCAGGTAACCCGGCCCCGGTATATTGAAAAAATCTGGTGGATAACCTGTGAATATCAATAGAAAAGAAGAAAGATTTGATTACGATATCGAGAAGCTGGGCATCCGTATCAAGGACGCCGATCAGCTCAAGGTACGTGAGGACGTCTTTGACGAGGTCACGTTCCTTGCCCTCTATAAACTGGTCCACAAGAAATGGATCTCGGAGATCGGCGGTTCGATCAGCACCGGCAAAGAGGCAAATGTCTTTTACGGGGAACGGGACGGCACCGGTATCGCGATCAAGATCTACCGGATCCGCACGGCAAACTTCAATACCATGAGTGCCTACATTGTTGGGGACCGCCGGTTTTCAAATGTGAGAAAAAACAAAAAAGACCTGATCTTTGCCTGGACAAAAAAAGAGTACTCCAACCTTGCACGGGCACGGGACGCCGGGATACCCGTGCCGGACCCACTGGTCTGGGACCGGAACATTCTCGTCATGTCGTTTATCGGCAAAGACCAACGCCCGTATCCCCACCTGCGCAACGCAGAGATCGATAATCCCGATCGTATCTACCAGGTTATTATCGGGTTGATCAATACCCTGTACCACAAAGCAGGGCTGGTGCACGCAGACTTAAGCGAGTTCAATATATTATACGGCGACAAACCATATCTCATCGATATGGGGCAGTCGGTTACCCTTGACCACCCGCGTGCACTCCCGTTTTTGATGAGGGATATCAAAAACATTAACCGGTTCTTTGCCCACCGCTGCAGGGTGCAAAGCGATCCCGAGGTCTTTAATGCGGTTACCGGGCTTGACAAGTTCGAACCATAATGTTATAGGAACTGGTCCGGACCACGATGGAGTGCAAAAGGGGATGCAGGAAACATTCAGAGGGCTTTAAAAAAAGGTGAATTGAGATGATGCAGGAAGTGAAAATTGCAGGGAGCAGAATTGGTGCGCTGATCGGCAAAGCGGGTGCGACAAAAAAAGAGCTCGAGACAAAGACCTGCACCACGATTACCATCGACAGCAAGGAGGGGATCGTAAAAATTGAAGGTTCAGACGAAAATGTGGTCCCCCTGCTCCGGGCGGTGGAGACCGTCAATGCGATCAACCGCGGGTTCTCCCCCGAACGTGCCTTTGAGCTGCTGGATGATGAGGATCTTCTGCTTGATCTGATCGATCTCTCCGGACTTGCCGACGGCCCCGGGCAACTTGACCGGCTGCGGGGACGTATCATTGGCAGGGACGGGCGTGCCCGCGGGCAGATCGAGAATTTGACTGACGTGGAGATTTCCATCTTCGGAAAAACCGTGGCACTGATCGGCTATCCCGAGCAGCTCAAGGTTGCCCGGACTGCGATTGACATGTTAATCGAAGGAGTCCCGCATGAGACCGTCTTTGCCTTTTTGGACAAGAAGAAGAAAGAGGCAAAGCAGAACCTGATCAGTTATTACTATTAATCCGCAATGACCCCCTGCTGCCCGCCACCATTCCATAATTTTTGCGCTTTGATCCCCCGAATAACGCGCCGTTTGAGAGGCGGATGGAATAACCTCCCCGATCCTTTCCTTCGTTTTTTAAAGATGAAGAGGGTGTCTCATGCGTATTGATGAACTCACCCTGCCGGCACCGCTCCGGCAACAGTATGAACGTGCGGGTATTGTCGAGCTCTACCCCCCACAGGCAGAATGTATCAGGAAAGGAATTTTCGAAGGAACCAACCTGCTCATTGCCATCCCGACCGCGAGCGGCAAGACCCTCGTTGCCGAAATGGCGATGCACCACCATATTGCAAAGGGCGGTAAATGTCTCTACATTGTCCCTCTCAAAGCACTCGCCAGCGAGAAATACGATGAGTTCCGGGGAAAGGGTGTCCGGGTCGGGATCGCCACCGGAGATTATGACCGGCGGGACGACTCGCTTGGCAGAAACGACATCATTGTTGCCACCAGCGAAAAGGTTGATTCGCTCCTGCGCAACCGCACCCGGTGGCTGGAAGAGATCTCCCTGTTGATCGTTGACGAGGTGCACCTGATCGACTCGGCTGACCGGGGGCCCACGCTCGAGATGGTGATTGCAAAGATGCGGTACAGGAATCCCGCAATGCAGGTGGTCGCCCTTTCTGCCACGATCGGCAACCCGCAGGTCCTTGCCGGATGGCTCGATGCCGGACTGGTAACAAGCACCTGGCGCCCGGTTGACCTGCTGCAGGGAGTATTTCGCAATAATACCATTCATTTTCACGATTCCACCCACCCCGTCACACCGGTATCGAAGAAGTACGATGACCTGAACCTCTGCCTCGACACCATTGCGCAAGGGGGGCAATGCCTCGTTTTTGTCTCATCACGCCGCAATGCCGAGGCGTTTGCCCGGCGGGCAGCATCGGCGATCAACAGCGAATCGGCCGGGCTTGAGGAACTGGCGTCGCGGCTGACTTCCCTTGCTCAAACAGAAATGGATAAAGTACTGGCCGGATGCGTGTCCAAGGGCGCGGCGTTCCACCACGCAGGCCTGCGCCGTGAAGCCCGCGGTCTCATCGAGGACGGGTTCCGCCGGGGCCTGATCAAATGCATCTCTTCCACCCCGACGCTTGCCGCAGGGCTGAACCTGCCCGCCCGCCGGGTCATCATCCGCGATTACCTGCGGTACTCGACCGAGGGGGGCATGCAGCCGATCCCGGTACGCGAGTACCACCAGATGGCGGGCCGGGCGGGGCGCCCCCACCTCGATCCCTACGGGGAGGCGGTGCTGATTGCAAGGGACGAGGGGCAGGTCGGTGAACTGTTCGAATGGTATATCGACGCGCCGGCAGAGGAGGTGCATTCAAAATCCGCCGATCCCGCCGCGCTGTATACCCATATCCTCTCCCTGATCGCGTCAGGATTTGCCAGGACCCGTGGCGAGCTCGCCGAATTCATGGACCGCACCTTCTATGTCCATGAGAACAGGAAAGCGCGGCTGATCCAGCGGTCGGTCGACGCGGCACTGGCATTTCTCATCTCCTCCGACATGCTGGTGGAAGTCGGCGAACACCTTGGCGCGACGGAATTCGGGATGATCGTCTCCCGGCTCTATATCGATCCCCGGAGTGCCGATATCATCGTCCGTGAAATGCGTGCGCATCAGGAATACACGGACCTGGGGCTGTTGCACCTGATCTGCTGCACGCCGGACATGCCGACCCTGTACGTCCGCAATGCGGATCTTCCCACGCTGTTCCGGGTCCTGGAAAAGAGCTCCGATCAGCTCTGGGTCGCACAACCGCATGACAACGATGAATCGGAAACGTTCTACCGCTCGTTAAAAACCGCGCTGCTCCTGTCCGACTGGGCAAACGAGTTGTCCGAAGAAAAGATCTGCGAGCGGTATTCCGTTGGCCCCGGGGATATCTATGGCATGGTGGAGAGCATTAACTGGCTGTTGCATGCCGGCGCTGAACTCGCACGGATGTTCCGGCCGCAGTTCCACACATCCATCCGTGAGTATGAGGTCTGCATGAAGAGCGGCATCCGCCGCGAGCTGCTGCCGCTGGTCAGGCTGCGGGGGATCGGCCGCGTACGTGCCCGCAGGCTGTTCAACAACGGGATCCAGACACCCGATGCGATGATGGCAGCCGGGATCCCGGAGGTCACCAGGATTCTCGGGCGCGGCATAACAGAACAGGTCTTCAATCAGTTGAAGGGCAACAAAGGCAGGCATGTGGCTGACGCGGGCGGAGATGCTGATGAGACCCAGTCCTCCCTTTTGCAGTTCCGGTGAACCAGATGGACAGAACGGATTTTTCGTATGAGATCAGGGCCGCGGTGTTCACCATCAGGAATTGCGACCGGTTCCTGCATGCCCTGCGCACGATCGCTTCAGATACCGGTACCACCATCATCTGTTTTAATGCGGATAACATGGCGGGGATCCGGCACGCAGAGGCGGCACTCCATCACGCGCTGCGGTCATGGAACGCAGGCACGCTGATCGCAAACTCGCTGGAGATGGAGGCGCTCCTGTATGCTTCCGGGAGCCGGCAGTGCTCCGTTGCTTCATCGTTTGGCGTTCATCTGGGGAAAAACCGCGCCTACATCGGTTGTTGTCCCGCGTGCGACGGGGTGTGGGATGCGCTTACACCGCTGGTCCGGTTTGTCCACACAAACTGGGAGGATATTGACGCAGAACGCCGCACCCGGCTCCAGGAGCTTTTCTCAATCTCTGAGGAAGAGATTGCCGCGGTCGGGGAATCACGGTTCGCCGATCTGGTCCTTGAACGTGTGGCCCTCCTTGAAGTCTATCGCTAAGTCTTTCGATGGCATTGATGTAATACGATAGTGTTTTTTGTAACGTACTAATCGAGCCCTCATATGAAACCAACCTGAGGGACTATCACAATGGGCGGCACCCCGGGCAGCACTTCCCTCAGATTGAATAATTATTTTGTCGCGTGCGACAGGATGTGGACAATTTCCGGAACGATCAGCTGGCTTGTGGCGAGTGTTACCGCTGCCGTTGAACCCGGGATACAGAAGATTGCCCGTTGCTGGTAAATGCCGGCAACCGCCCGGGAAAGCATGGATGCCGTGCCGATCTCATCATAGCTTTTGATCCTGAAGAGCTCGCCAAACCCGTCGATCACCTTCTCCAGAAATGGGGTGACGGCCTCGATGGTGCAGTCGTCGTGGGTCAGACCCGTTCCGCCATTCAGGATGATGCAGTTTGCATGTTTTGCGGCTTTTTTTATTTCGGACCGTATACGATCAACCTGATCAGGAACCACCACATAGTACCCGACAGGAAATCCCGCTGCCTTCACGAGCTCGCATATTGCCATACCACTGGTATCCGTTTCCGGTGTCCGCGTGCTGGAAACGGTGATAATACCCATGGTGACCGCGAGGGGTTTGAGGTGCTCTGATTTCATAGTATTAAATGTATTGTTCATTGATTGTTAATAATATCGGGAGTTTGCCGGCGTTTTTCAAAATGCGGTTCAAAATATGGCGACCCCTTTATTTCCACTGGAACACAGGTCGGAGCTGGACCC
>CAZVFG010000061.1:3636-8649 GCA_964626125.1 uncultured Methanoregula sp. | reverse complement strand
ATTAATAGACTGCCATGTCATATGCAGTGCAGTGAGAAAATGGAAATTATTCCGGGGGTCCATCAGGTCGATGGCGTCAGAGGGAATTGCTATATCATTGTCGGGGACGGGCTGGTTCTTATCGATACAGGATTACCGGGAAATGCCAAAAAAATTCTGGAGTACGTTCACAATACCCTTGGAGGCATTCCTTCGGATATTGAAACCATCATCCTGACGCATTATCACCTGGACCATACGGGAAACGCGTACGAGATCTGGGATATTACCGGGGCGAAAGTGGCAATCCATGCAGATGACGCAGACTATGTGGAGGGCATAAAGCCCATGCCGGTCCCTGCAGGATTCATCGGGGTATTTTACCGGATGTTCAGATTTTTTTTCAAATTCAAACCAATCCAGCCAGACATCCTGCTCCATGATAATGACCAGATTGCCGGGCTCACCTGCATTCACGCGCCCGGGCACACACCCGGCAGCATCTGCCTCTATGATCCGAAATTCAGGATATTGTTTACCGGTGACGCATTGGGATTTCACCATGGAAAAGTTGAGGGACCGCGCCCCCGTTTTACACCAGCGATGGATCTGGCAAAAGAGTCGATCAAAAAAATTGCCACGCTGGATTTTGATATTCTCCTGTCCGGACACGGCGTACCGCTCATGTCCGCCTCATCAGAAAAAGTCCGGGAATATGTGAAATCGATGCCGTGAATGCGGAATAGCAAAAAAGCGTTAAAAATTTTGGCCTGAGACGTGCGAAATGCCCCCGGGCCCACCCCGGATTTTGAGCAATCGGAAGGTTCAATTCCGGTAATTCCGATCTTTTTTGATATTGTATGGACAAATCCTCCATCCGCTCCGCAGGACTCCTGATCCTCTGTATCGTGATACCCTTGCTGGCCGGCATGATCGGTTCGTTATTTACCACCCCGGCAATCACCACGTGGTATGCCCGGCTTCAGAAACCATTTTTTACCCCACCAAACTGGGTATTCGGCCCAGTCCGGACCGTGCTTTATATCCTGATGGGGATCTCCCTGTATCTTATTGTGCAGAACGGACTGGAGAAAAGAGCGGTGCAACAGGGAGTTATCATTTTTTCTGCCCAGCTTGCTGTCAATGCCCTCTGGTCCATGGCCTTTTTTGGTATGCAGTCACCTCAGAACGGGCTTATCACGATTCTTGTGCTCCTTGCCCTTATTACAGCGACCCTCGTCTCGTTCTGGAGGATCTCAAAGCCTGCAGCCGCGTTGCTGGTGCCGTACCTGTGCTGGGTATGCCTTGCGACCGCATTGAACGCGATGATCCTGATTCTCAATTGATGGAGATGCCAGCCAGTACGAAGAAAAAGGTTTATTTTTTTTACGTTCAGTGCTCGAACGAAGCATTTGTGCTGATGCCCCTCAGTGCAAGCGCACTTCAATGCCCAAGCGGCACCTCAGGGTGAGAACAGGGGAAATGAGGTGGGGGATATCACTCTAAAAAAAATATCCGGACCTGCCGGTGAAAAAGAGAATGGTACCATGCAAAAGACCAAAGATGTTTAAAGATAATCATCATGGTACGTGCTTATGACCATGATCCGCACCATTGCAATGACAGGAATCCTGACAATCGTCATCGTGGTTCTCGTCAGCAGTGCCTCCGCATCTCCGCAGGAATCGTGGTTCGTTGGGGATACCATCACGCTCTCAGGATATTCACCCGAAAGCTCCACGGTCTATCTCTTCCTCACCGGGCCGAATCTTCCGTCAAATGGCGTGGCACTGGATGATATCACCTCACGTGCGGATCAGGGTGGATTGACAAGGGTGCACGTGGATGACCAGGATCGCTGGGTCTATCAATGGGATACCCACGCGGTCGGCGGGCGGCTCGATCCGGGAACATATACTGTCTGGGTCTCCAGCGAACCGGTTGACCGGTCCGGCCTGAGCAAGGCCGATTACCGCACATTTTCGATTACGCTGGTGCGACCGGGGATCGGTATCAGTTCTCCCGGTCAGCCCGGATCTCTTCTTCTCCGCTCCACACCGGACGGGACATCGGTTGTGCTTAATGGCGAATATCGTGGTAAATCCCCGCTGACTGTTGAAGGTCTCGAACCCGGCACCTATAATGTGACGTTCTCTCATTTCGGGTACATGAAACGCACCCTGCCGGTAAACGTGGAGGCAGGTAAGCAAACGGAAGTCGATGTGACCCTGTTCCCTGAAAAGGGTTCGCTTACCGTCAATACGAGCCCGGACGGTGCCCGTCTTGTGCTTGACGGGGCCGATGCCGGTGTTTCTCCGGTAACACTGGCCAATATTACCTCCGGTAACCATACGCTCATCGTGGCAAAAGAGGGATATGCCCCGGTGGAACAGGCAGTCCGGGTCATCGCCGGTCAGACCGTGACAACTGATGTTGTGCTTGTACCTGCAGTTCCTGCAATTGCGACACAACGGGCCGGGGGGCTGATCCCTTCGATCATTCCTGTGGTGGTTGTTTCCATCCTGTTCATGATCGTCCGTCGCCCGCGGTCTTGGCAATGAGAACTGCCGGCTGGAGGGGGCACGTCTCATCCACCGAGTCGCCTTCCGGAACTACGTGACCGTATTTTTTTATTTGGAATACGGGGAGAAAATGCCAATAGTGAAGCGGCATCTGCGGGCTTCAATGCCCTTGCCGAAGGTCAGGGTGAATGAAGAACAAAAATGAAGGCTTCCGGAATCGGGAAACCAAAAAAGGAAAAAAGAGAGCTGAATAATTGGTGTTTTTTGGAACCGGATACCATGAACAATAATGTTGAAATGATCAACCAGATGACGGTCCTGCAGTTCTCCCGTTGCAGGCTTATTTCTTCATAATTAACCGGTGCGCTTCCACATCGACGCCATACGCGGTGGGGTGTTCGAGGAGATCAAGGGCGTTGATCTTCATATCGATGAGCTCCGAATAATTGAAAGAATCATATTTTTTTTCATCTTTGTCGAACCAGAACACCACAATCCCGTTCTCCATCTTCTTGCTGCTCGCAATCTTTTGCATAATGTCCATTCCGCCATTACGATTTATCAAATTATCTGATCGGAACATGAGACGCAGATCCCGCGTGATTTTTTTTAGCAAAGAGGGCTCCGCCAATTTTGAATATGCACGAAGCCGATTGAATTTATCATGATTAATTATTTATAATCCGGGCGCAGAAGTCTCTTGATGTACCCTTCCAGCATCGATCGAACCATCCACTCCGGACAGGTACATGCCGCCCTTGGTAAGCGGTAGCCGTTTTTTGTTCTGTAATTTTCATAAAACGTTCTGCTGGTCTTCTGGCAGAAACGTGTATTGATTGCTGACCAACGTTTTCGGTGATATCATGAATATGTGCGTGGAAGAATCAATGGGTGAATGGTCTGGTCCCCCGCCACGAACGGGGGGGATCTACGATCTTATCGCACAAGCAAGCGGTGAGACAGGCCAACGGGACCGGATCGGGGCGGTGATTGCACTGGGAGACAGTGGTGACCCCCGGGCCGTGCGTCCCCTTATATACTGCTGCAATGACGAGGACCCGGAGATCCGGAGGCATGCGACCGATGCGCTCTATAAACTCAGGAGCGGTCGTGCCGTATATGCGTTGATCGAAAGGATGAAAGATAAGAGCGAGCAGCCGCAAACCCGCCGGCGTGCCGCTGCGGCGCTGGCTGCAATCCGGACCTACAGCGCGATTGAAGGGCTCAGGGACCGCATTTTCGATGGAAATGAGGACCCTGCCATCCGTTCCTACGTCGCTGTAATGCTGGGCCGGATGCGAATCTTGTGAGAACACCGGTCTTTTCCATGTATTGAAAAACACGCAGCTGCTGCATGATCGGCGGGAATGTATGAAGGCGGAGTCACCGGATAAACATCCTAAAAGAAATCTGTATGCCCGGGTTTCCTGGCACCTGATACCATACGTTTTTTAATCCTTAATAGCAGGAATTGTTCTCCTGCATGACGATTTTTTCTTTTGAAGCGCCCGCTAAAAAAAATCCCGAAAGGAGGATATGGTTTAAATAATATCAGACATGTATCTCGACTATGAAAAAATTAACCGTATTTTTTGGTTTTGCTCTTGTTCTTTGTGTGCTTGTCGGTGGTTGTACGATGCAGCCGCCACCACCGCCAGTACCGCCGACTACTGCTCCTGCGATCATTCCGCCCGCGACCGCACCACAGACTCCTGCAGTACCGCCCAAATTCTTTGGAAAATGGATCCTCACGACCATGGCTGTCCAGAATGGCGCAGCACTGCTCCAGCCGACCACGGAAATTACCCTGGTATTCAACCCGGATGGAAACCTGACCGGATATGGCGGGTGTAATAATTACTTCGCATCCTATACCCTGACCGGAGCAACGACAAAATTCGGAAACGGCATCTCTCTCGGACCTCTTGCCTCAACGAAAAAGTATTGTGAAATTAATGGACCACAGGAGACGACCTATCTCCAGGTACTCCAGAATACCATGGCATACACCGTTAATATCGATAAACTGACCCTGAGGGATAAATCCGAAAATGTCCTTGCATTCAAGGTGGCCTCAGCAATCCCGATAATGCTATAGTATAGCTATCCTCCATGACCTTCCTGTTTTTTTGACCTGTCCAGTGCAACCAGCTCCAGAAAGACCGTACGAATCCAATCACGATGCTGCCTGGCGCCCAATCGGTACGCACAACGACAGGTGTCCATCAATTTTGAGAAAATGACAGCAGGGGTAACTTTTTATTCTGCAAACCAGTCCCGGGAGATTTATGCCAGCGGTGCCTGAAGAGAATACCATCCAAGAGCGGCACAACAGATCACAGAGCAGACGATAATCAGTCCTGTGGTTACCGTTTTTTCATGACGGGTCATTGCAGACCAGTCGCTCTTCTGTTCCCCAAGTGCATATCCGATAACCAGACCAATCGCAGTCCCGCTCATCGCACCAAGCGAAATTACCATCAGGACTGAGAGGGTACTCATCGTCATGGTG
>CAZVFG010000061.1:1199-3536 GCA_964626125.1 uncultured Methanoregula sp. | reverse complement strand
ATGGTTGGATATACATCATCCCTTTTTTTAAGATTATGTTATCATATTCAAACACAAACCAGAAAATCAGCATGAAGTATGAGCGTATACCGCTGTGATGTGTGCAACATCTTCGAGTACGATCCTGCCCAGGGCAACCCCCTTACCCGTATACCCCCCGGGACCGAGCCACGGGACTTTCCCGACACCTGGACATGCCCGATATGCAGGTCCGACAAAACGCATCTCCGCCCGGTTGCCGGGCAGGAGCCCGATGCTACCGCCCGGACGTCCGCGTGCCCTGTATGCGGCGCTCCCCTGCCCCGCATTCTTTCCTCTCTTCCCGATGCTTTCAGGGGCACGTACCTTGCTGCGTGGGCACGGGAGACCGATGATCTGGAAGAGCATATGGCTGATATCCACGCCATCGCCGTCAACGGGGAATCGATCATCGAACCGATGAGGACAAAAACCCACGTGATCTCATGGGATGACATCCTGATCAAGGGCGCGCAGATTGCAAAGGTCCCGCTCAACAGTGATGTACCCGTGAACACCCGGACGGTGATCGGCCCCGGATCCCGGCACCCTCTGATCATCGACACGCCCCTTTTTGTGACCCACATGTCATTCGGGGCGCTCTCAAGGGAGGCAAAGATCGCGCTTGCAAAGGGGAGCGCCGCGGTCAGGACTGCGATCGGTTCCGGTGAGGGCGGCATCCTCCCGGAGGAGCGGCAGAACGCATACCGGTATATCCTTGAGTACGTTCCGAACCGGTACAGCATTACGCAGGAAAACCTCAGCGCTGCTGATGCGATCGAGATCAAGCTCGGCCAGTCAGCCGAACCCGGTATGGGGGCACGGCTCCCCGCAAAAAAGGTCACTGCCGAGATCGCAACGATCAGGGGATATCCCGAGGGAACTGATATTGTCAGCCCGGCAGCATATGAAGACATCAGGAACCGGGATGAGCTCAAAGAAAAAGTGCGCTGGCTGCGCGAGACATCCGGTGGAAAACCCATCGGAGTCAAGATCGCTGCCGGAGACATCGAAGGGGATCTTGCCGCGATCATGCATGCCGGACCCGATTTCATTACCATCGACGGGAGGCCCGGCGCCACCGGGGCCGCCCTGAAATTCATCAAAGCAGCGACATCAGTTCCCACAATATTTGCCCTCTTTCGGGCAAGGAAATTTCTCGACGACAAGGGGGCAACAAACATATCGCTCATCATCACCGGGGGGCTCCGTGTTTCGTCGGACTTTGCCAAGGCGCTGGCCCTTGGTGCGGATGCGATCGCGATCGGGACAGCGGCGCTGATGGCGTGCGGCTGCCAGCAGTACCGTCTCTGCAGCACCGGGAACTGTCCGGTCGGCGTGACGACCCAGAACCCTGACCTCCGCGAACGCTTAAATTCGGACCTGTCGGCAAAGAGGCTGGAGAATTTCCTTCGCGTTTCAACCGACGAGCTGAAGGATTTTGCGCGGCTGACCGGTAACGATGACGTCCATCAGCTTCGAATCACCGACCTGTGTACCACCAATTCAGAGATATCCGGGCACACGGCGATCCGGCATGTCTGACGGGTGAATCCGGTCCCGGATATGGTGGTGTCGCAGGTGGATTTTTACACCCCTCTTTTTGCATCATGCTCCTGTCCACCGGTCCGGGAACACGAACCCGCCCCGCAGTCCTTGGGAGTGATGGCGGGAAAGACAATTAAACCATGAGGTGGCTCCTTACACTGTACACAAGGGCAGCGAGGTGAAGATCGTGGTGATCTGGAAATGTACTGTCTGCGGATATCTTTACGATGAGACTACCGGTGAACCGGCAACCGGCACACCGCCCGGAACTCCGTTTGGGGCACTTCCGGAGGACTGGCAGTGCCCTATCTGCCGCGCGGGAAAAGAGGCATTCGTCAGGGTTGAACAGGCAAGTCCCCATGCGGCTGCAGCGACAACGGTATCAGACGTGATCATCGGGGAGCTTGCGGCGTGGGGAGTTCAGTTCGTATTCTCAATACCCGGTACCTCCTCCCTCGGGCTGGTGGATGCGGTCAGAAAAAACCCCGCGATACGGTATATTGTGGTGCGGCACGAGGCGAACGCGGCGTTTGCTGCCTCCGCATATAACAAACTTACCGGCAGGATCGCAGCATGCCTCACGATCGCCGGGCCCGGTGCGACCAACCTTGCGACCGGCCTCTATGATGCAAAGGAAGATCACGCTTCGGTCATATCGCTCAACGGGCAGGTCGATATCCAGTATACCGGTCCCGGCGGGTTCCAGGAGATCGACTAGGACGCTTTCTTCCGCCCGATAACGGTTTTCAACAACACGATCTATGATCCGAC
>CAZVFG010000061.1:0-1099 GCA_964626125.1 uncultured Methanoregula sp. | reverse complement strand
AGGACGCTTTCTTCCGCCCGATAACGGTTTTCAACAACACGATCTATGATCCGACGATGACGGTAAAACTGGTCAGTTCCGCCCTGAAATGTGCGCTGGTTGAACGGGGTGTCGCCCAGCTCTCGGTCCCCAACGACATCCAGAAACAGCCGCTGGATGCAGCGGTATGCGCACGGGAGTCATGTGCGGCACACTTCGATATCATCCCGGATACAAAAGAGATCCAGTCTGCCGCGACCCTGATGAACCAGGCAAAAAGACCCGTGATCATCGCCGGCTGGGGGGTATACCACGAGACTGCCAGCGTCCTTGCGATCGCGAGAAGGATCAAAGCCCCGATCCTCTCAACATTCAGGGCAAAGGGAATGTTTCCGGACGCGAGCGAATGGTATGCCGGCATCCTTGGCAACGTGGGCTCGTCGCAGGCAAGGAACCTGGTCAACAGGTCTGACCTGCTCATCACGTTCGGGGTGGGTTTCTCAAAGATGACGAATGTTCCCACGGACAAACCCATGGTCCAGGTGGACCTCGATCCCCTCAAACTTGGCAAAGCGCAGCAGGGAATGACCCTCTACGGGAACTGCTCTCTCGTTCTCCCCGCGCTCCTTTCTTTTCTGCAGGAACGCAATGACAGTTCGGTCCTTCCGGCGATCGCTGCGCTGAAAAAAGCATGGGACCGGCAGCGCGATCTGGAGGCGGATCCTCATGCAATCCCCCTGCGTCCCCCGTACATCATGAAGGTACTCTCGGACGTGATCCCGGAGGATGCGGTTATCACGATCGACGTCGGCGAAAACGGGTGGTGGTTCGGCCGCAACTTCCGGATGAAACGCCAGCGAATGGTCATGTCGGGTTACCTCGCAACGATGGGCTTTGGGTTCCCTGCCGCAATTGCCGCCAAGCTTGCCTGTCCGGACAAAGCAGTGTTCTGTATCACCGGTGACGGTGGTTTCTCGCAGGCAATGGGGGATTTTGTCACGGCGGTGAAGTACCGGCTGCCGATGGTCGTGGTGATCCTGAACAACCACGAGCTCGGCATGATCCGGGTCGAGCAGAAACTTGAACAGTACCAGAATTTCGGCACCGACCTTCACAACCC
>CAZVFG010000060.1:4770-8736 GCA_964626125.1 uncultured Methanoregula sp. | reverse complement strand
AGGGCAGATTCACCGGCACGATGGATCGCTCCCGCCGTTACCGGCGCCCGTTCGATACCGCGCTCGGGTCTTCAATCCGCTCCTATATCGGTAAACGCGAATCGCTCCTCTCCCCGCTCGCCACCACCAGTGCCGACGCCGTACGCCGGTATAACCGGAAAGCGGATGACATCCGGACTCCTTACTCGCGCGATGCGGACCGGATTATCCATACCCGGGCCTACACCCGGTATATTGACAAGACGCAGGTCTTCTACCTTGTCGAAAATGACCATATCACCCACCGCGTCATCCATGTCCAGCTCGTCTCCAAGATTGCCAGAACTATCGGGCGCTCGCTCCGGTTGAACGAAGACCTTATCGAAGCCATTGCACTCGGGCATGACATCGGGCATATCCCGTACGGGCACTTCGGGGAAACCTGCCTCTCTCTGCTCTGCGAGGGGCACGGGATTGGAAAATTCTTCCACAACGTCCAGAGCGTCCAGTTCCTCGACCACATTGAAGACTGTGACCTCACCATGCAGGTGCTGGATGGCATCCTCTGCCATAATGGCGAGGCGGATGATGTGCGGATCGCACCGGAACCGTGCGCAAACTGGTCTGCATTTGACAAAAAAGTGCAGGACAATGCCGATGGAAGGCGCAACCGTCCGCCCATGACACTGGAAGGTTGCGTGGTCAAGTTCGCTGATACCATTGCCTATATCGGCAGGGATATCCAGGACGCACGGGATATTGAACTGCTGGACAGCACCACCGCTGTCCCCGCCGGCTGCCGCGAAGTGCTGGGTGACACCAACGGCGAGATCATCAACACCCTCATCTACGATCTGCTGGAAAACAGCGACTGCGATGATACCGGGTTCATCACCTACAGCAGGGACGTGGAACAGGCGCTTATACAGCTGCGGGATTTTTCACATGAATACATCTACGATAACCCGAAACTCACTTCTGAACGGAAGAAGATCACCATGATGTACGGAACGCTCTTTGCATCGTTTCTTGAGGATCTTGAGGGTACCTGTACGTCATCACCGATATACGCAGATTTCATCGAGACTGACTGGATCAGTTCCCGATACCGGAAGACCGCAACAAATGCAGAGATGGTCCGTGATTACATTGCCGGCATGACCGACCGGTACTTTGCAAAAAGGTTCGAAGAGATCGTGATCCCCCGGCGGGTTGAGGGGAGGTTTTTATGAGGGATTTTTTCCGGTCATGCACCGGGAGGAGAAAAAGACGTCTGGTTTTTCCTGCCGGAGATCCTTCATAGCATTACCTGCGTAACATTATGGAACAGTGGTCATCGCGTACCGGATTCCTTCTTGCCGCAATCGGGTCTGCAGTGGGAGTCGGCAATATATGGCGTTTCTCCGCGGTTGTCGGACAGAATGGTGGAGGTGCGTACCTGGTTCCGTACCTTTTGGCCTGCTTCCTCTGCGCACTCCCGCTCATGATCCTTGAGATGGCAGCCGGACGCGCCGTTCGGGGGGACGTGGTCTCGGTGTTCCGTTCGACATTCCGGCATGGCAATATTCTGGGCTGGCTCATCTGTGCGGTTGTCTTTTTCATCTTCTCGTATTACCTGGTAATCACCGGCTGGACACTCGCATTTTTCTTTTTTTCCGCCGCCGGCATGCCAGAGAACTTTTCTGCATTTACCTCATCGTACCAGCCGGTCGTTTTCTTCGTAATCTGCGCACTGGTGACCGGAGCGACCGTTTCACTCGGAGTTAAAAGGGGGATAGAACGTGCGTCAACGATCCTTGTTCCTTTCATATTCCTGATCCTTATCGGTATGGCACTCTATGCTTCAACACTGCCCGGCTTCGATGCCGGGATCCGCTATTTCCTTTCACCGGATTTTTCTGTACTTGCCAGCCCTGCGATCTGGAGTGCGGCGCTCGGCCAGGCGTTCTTCTCCCTCTCCGTGGGGCAGGGAATCCTGATTACTTACGGGGCATATGCCAGGAAGAAGATCGACTTTGTCCAGTCTGCAGTTATCATTATGGTCTTTGACATTTCCGCCTCCGTCCTCGCTGGTCTGGTCATCTTCCCGATTGTCTTTTCCTCGGGTCTCTCCCCTTCAATGGGTGCAGAGCTTGCTTTTGTCACCCTGCCAAAGGCATTTCTTGGTATGCCGTATGGGTATTTTGTTGCAATCGCGTTCTTCTCCCTGCTCTTTGTGGCTGCCCTGACCTCGGCAATTTCCATTCTTGAAGTAAATATCGCTGCTTTCCTTGGTGCTACCCGGTTATCGAGGGAGAAAATCTGTGCGATAGTCACGCTGCTTGCCATCCTGATCGGTATGCCCGCCGCCTTAAGTTACAGCGCCATCGATCTCACTGTTGCGGGTAGCCGCGTTCTTGACCTGATGGATGAAATCTTCGGGACGATGGGGCTGCTGTTGACGGCTCTTGTCACCTCTCTTGCTCTGAGCTGGTGCGCGGGGCGGGACAGGATACAAAATGAGATGGGTGGCGGGGAGATAATTCCTCCCCTTATACTCCGGGTCTGCCAATGGGTCATCCCCTCCCTGCTGATCTTCGCACTGGCATTCAGGATTGCCACAAATGCAGATTTCCCGGACTGGCACGTCCTTCCCGGCACACCGTATTTCTGCGCAGCGACACTTGTTGCGGTCAGCGGTATCGCAATCGGGATCTTACTGCTGGTCATCCTTATCTCCTGCCGCTGGAGAGGGGATCGGTGCCCATGGAAGCAATGGCTCCGGTAAAAGGTAAAACGCGGGGCGTCAGTCGTACTTCCCCTTGACGCCCGCCCATCCGGTGAACCCGCAGTAGATGCAGCCGATTCCCTCGCAGTGCGGACAGATGCGTTTGGGGGCTGCGACCAGTACGCACCCGGTTTTATCGCAGTAACAGCACCCGATTCCCCCGCAATGTGCACAGGGCGCCGTTTCATACTGGTTTTTTTCCGGTTCCGGCATCGGCGTTTCCTCAAAAAGGTTGTTAGTACACGATCGTGGTTTATCCTCATCAAGGTAACCCGCCAGAGATTCTGGCATGAAAATCCCGGCAAAGGTGTTCATACAAACACCGAGTGACCGAAGGTCACATCGATGTTTCTTTTAAAAAAAGGTCCATATTATTGTTTTTTCCGGATCGCTGAATAATAAAGGACAGATACAGCGATGCCGGATGCCGCAAGGGGAATAAACGGGGAGATGGGCGATGCCGGCGTAGGTGTCTGCACCGGGACCATCGTGGTCGGTTTGGTGGTGGGGCGTGTCGTCTGTTTCAGCGAAGCCGTGGTCTGAACCGTTGTAACAAAGGCGGGTGTTGTGGTCACAATTTTCTGTGTTGACAGTTTCACGTTGTCGATGTATCCTTCAGCGACAGGGCCCATGTCTGAATAATCACCAACCGCCCCGATGAATATCCTGTTCATCCCCCGCAGGGATTCATACATATTGAGGAAATATCCCCAGATCTCTTTTCCCGTTGCCTTTTCGACAACCCGCATGGTAAGCATCGTGCGGGATTCATCATATTGCAGGGTCACGTGGTAGGTTTTGTTGTCCAGGTAGTTGACCGTCTTTGCCCCGGTGGTTCCCCCGTAGGAAAATGCCTGACTGCTGACTTCGTATAACTTGTTGCCTGGTGTGACGGCACGGATCCACATCAGCCTCCCGTATTTTCCATTCGCAAATTCCGTGAGTGCGATGGTCCCTTGTGTCCTTTGCATCTCCTTTGTGCTAAAGCCGAGCCGGAAGGTTGCGAGATCATCGGTTCTTTGCGGGGTGACATCATACTCGAGGGTAAACGGGCCGTTATCATAATCAACTTCAATATAGGCATACGATCCCGTGCTCGGCTCAATGAAATAATGATAGATACCTTTTTGCGGATCCCAGTAAAATGAGCGGGGGCTGTTCGTGATCCAGTGCGGATCCGTGGAAAATGCCGTCTGGTAGATCAGTTCCTGCTGCACCTG
>CAZVFG010000060.1:1573-4670 GCA_964626125.1 uncultured Methanoregula sp. | reverse complement strand
CAAAATCAGGCAATATGATAAAAAGCACTACAACGCGATAGTAGTCTAGCGGCAGGACAGGAGCTTCCCAAGCTTCTAACCCGGGTTCGATCCCCGGCTATCGCATCAGGTATGGAAACGGAACCTGAACGCTGTGCGATGCGGATCATCGCCGAGAACCGGAAGGGCGTCCTGCGGGACATCGCGACGGTCGTTGCCGCCCACGAAGCCAACATCGTGATGATCAGCCAGGAGTTGTTCGATTCCGGCCCGTATGCCGGGATGGCGGAGATTTATTTTGAATACGAACCGGGTCCTGATGACGACCGCAACAAACTCATCGGTGACCTGAACGGTATCCCATCGGTACATGAGGTCAGGGCGTACCAGCCGTTTGGCGATATCTTCGGCTCCCGCGTGATCATTATCGGCGGCGGGGCGCAGGTGGCACAGGTCGCGCTTGGCGCAGTGAACGAGGCAGACCGTCACAATATACGCGGAGAACGGATCTCGGTGGACACGATCCCGCTCATTGGGGAGCGGACACTCGCCCTTGCGGTTGATGCAGTCGCCCGCCTGCCCCGGGCATCGATTCTCGTGCTTGCCGGATCCATCATGGGCGGAGAGATCTCAAAGGCAGTGGATCGTGTACGGGAAGCCGGCATCCCCGTGATTGCACTGAACATGGCTGGCAGCGTCCCGGAACATGCCGATCTCGTTGTGACCGATCCAATCCAGGCAGGGGTGTTCGCAGTGATGCACGTCAGCACCAAGGCGGTTTTTGACATCCACCGCGTCCGCGGACGAGAGTTCTGAAATGGACATCATTGAACGGGCTGCTGCGGTGCTGATGCATGACGGCATCGTGGTCTATCCCACCGAGACCGTGTACGGGCTGGGTGCCGATGCGTTCTCCGAGACCGCGATCCTCAGGGTATACGAAGCAAAGAAGCGCCCGCTTGGTCAGCCGATCTCAATCGCGGTCAGCGACTTTGACATGCTTGCTGCGGTCGCACATGTGGATGCCACCCTGCAAAAATTTATCGAGACCTTTCTTCCCGGCCCGGTCACGGTCGTGCTCAGGGCAAAACACGCCATTCCGGCAATGCTCACCGGTGGAACGGGCTTGATCGGCGTGCGTATCCCCTCCCATGACCTTGCGTTGCGCCTGATTGAACGGTTTGGCTCCCCTATTACTGCGACCAGCGCAAACCTCCACGGGGCGAAAGAACCCGCGACACCCGATGAATGTACCGTGCCCCGGGACCTTCTCATCGATGGCGGAAGACTCCCGGGCACGCCGAGCACCGTTGTCGATCTGGTGAACAGGACGATCCTCCGCAGGGGGATCCATGCTGAACAGATCGAACGTTTGCTCGGTTCCCTGTAGGGTGATAACCCGTGAATCCAATCCGGTTGCGTGACTTTATTATTGATCCGGATGGGTGGATCTATGCGGTCTCGACCTATGACAACGCACAAAAGGTCGGATGCGTCCTCCGCTACGTGCCGGACCCATCGGGGGAGAGGGTCAATCTTGCCGGTATGCGGTACCGCAAATTTGATTTCGATGACGCCTTTGCATTTATCGCAAAACATAAACCGGAGTATCTGGACTCTGTCCTGCGGATTCCGATCGGCGACGTAAAGCGGGTGCTTAAGCCGGACCGCGAATTTTCCCGTATTGCAGCACAGAACCCGCGGGTAGCGAAGCTTGCAGGGATCCTCGATGTCCCTTCGGGTTTCATCGGGTGCACCGGGTCCCTCCTGTGCGGGCTTGAGAATGAGAATTCCGATATCGACCTGGTTGTTTACGGGAAACACTGGTTTGTTGCCCAGCAGACGTTGCGATCCGCGATCCGTGCCGGCACCATCGGTGGGCTCTCCCCGGAGATGTGGCGCAGGGTGTATGAGAAGCGCAATCCGGAGATCCCCGTTGACACCTTTGTCCTTCACGAGGAACGAAAATGGAACCGGGGACAGATCGAAGGGACGTATTTCGACCTGCTCTTCACCCGTTCCTATGAAGACCTGAACCGCATTGCGTCCGGGCGTGGTGTGGTCCTCGGGAAAACAACGATAGAAGCACAGGTAACTGATGTTTCGTTTGCATTCGACAGCCCCGCAGTCTATGAAGTGGAGCACGAGGAGTTCTCCCGCGTACTTTCCTTCACCCACACCTACAGCGGGCAGGCACTTCCCGGTGAAACGATCGAGGCGTGCGGGGTTGCCGAGCAGCACGGGAATGAGCGCTGGCTTGTGGTGGGGACAACGAGGGAGGCGCGGGGGGAGTATATTATATCCAGAACACTCCTTGAACAATGATCACATCAGGTCTGATAGCCGCCGCCCACTTTTATGTTCACAACGCTCCCGGATCCTGCAACGCGTGCAGGGAGCGTTGAGCGGATGGTGCGGAACTTCCCCATCGTGGATCGATCGGATTTTGTGCAGGATCGAAAGAAACTGCCGCCGGTCACGGGGCTGGACGGTATGAAACCGTGACACGCCATCCGGGATATATTCCACAAACCCGCCGATGACCTCTTTTCCGGTCATCTCCTGGAGGCAGACGGCACAGGCTGCGATACGGAGCCGGTCCGCGCTGTAGGTGCCATACGGGAGTGCACCGGCGGCACGGATGATGGAGAATGTGCCATCAGTACGGATCCGGTCCACCATCCCGATGATGCCGAACTTCTCCGATACAACCTTCACGTCCGTCTGGTCTGCCAATTTCCATTCGCTGCGGCTGCAGGCAGTGATACACGTATCAAGAAAAGATCGGAGTTCCGGATCAATGCCGGGACGAACCGCGAGTATTTCCTGCCAGATCATGTCCGGATCAAGGGTTGTGCCGAGATGGTATGAGAGTTGTTTGCAGATGGCATACCGGTCGGATTCCGGGTGCGGCTCATGCCGTTCATAATAATACCGCACCGGACAGGCATGGCAGCGGACAAGATCGGAGACGGCGACAGGGGCACGCACGCGATGTACCTCATGGATTGGTTGGGAACCGAGTGGATTATATTTATTGCTCAATGCGATGCTGCGATTCCGGAGAGCCTGCAAGATGAAACCGCTGACCAATATTTTATTTGGATGAAAACGTGAC
>CAZVFG010000060.1:0-1473 GCA_964626125.1 uncultured Methanoregula sp. | reverse complement strand
GCAGGGCAAACGTATACCACATGACAGGACAGGAAATTTCCGTCAATATTCCGCAGGCGCTTGACCCGGTCTACAGCAACATGATCCAGATCGCGTACAAGGAAGACGAGTTCACGTTCGTTTTCCTCCACCAGATCCCTGCCGTCAACCAGGCCAGGGCAAAGGCGATTGTATCCATCACGCCGACCCATGCAAAGAACCTGCTCGCCGTCCTCCAGAAGACGATGGCAGATTACGAGGGAAAGTTCGGCAATATCACAACGCCAACCGACAAGCCCGGAGACGGAAGTGTCACCACCCTGCGCGGATATTCGTAACCACCATATTTTTATTACGATACGGGTCGATATTGTGAGGTATTGCGCCGCCGTGGCTTAGCGGTATAGCGGCTGATTCGTAATCAGCAGGTCGGGGGTTCGAGTCCCCCCGGCGGCTTTTTGATTTTTTTTTCAAATTCCTGAATAATTTTTACCCGTCTATGGTGATTTTTTGGGTTGGACTGTGTCAAAAACAAAATTGCCTGTTGACGATCGAAGACAAATATGACAGGTGGAAGGATGGTGGTGCACGGAATAGCAGGATGAAATAAAAATCGGGAATGTGTAAGGAGATGGTATGGTCAATCATACCAGCTCCCATCTGCACGTTTATATACGCAGGGTTAGTCCCTGATAATTACTGCTGGATTCTGTTAATATTTTTATTTTGCGATCTGATGCGATAATCCCCTAAGTTCCCATTAACACTATCCGCACTACTGAATGGTCATACGTCAGTATCTGTGAAAGTACGAAAGATGACCTGTGAGTATCAGGGCAAACCACCATCATGAATTGAGCAGGATCAGCGTAACAGCGTCATTGAGGATCGAGCTGCTTATGTGCATTCCATCCCCATGATGAATAACCAATGCCAGACGAGCATCCCCTCCCGCGATCAAATCTTGTCAAAAATATACTGATTGTTATCGTATGCCTTGGGATAGTACCGCTTGCGATCCTGGCGGGAGCAAGGGTCCCGCCCGCTGGCATGGTTACCTTCATGGGAGCGATCCTCGCATTCCAGCCGTTTGCCGCATCTGTCGGACTGGTGCTCGGTGTTCCTCCGGGAGCAATCATTGGTACCATGTTCTCCGTGGGGCTGGGAGCGATTTTTTTTATCCTCACCCTCTGTGACCTCTTTTCGCAGCGGTGGGAAAGGCTTGCCGTGGCGATCCGGAACGTGCACGCAATAACAAAGGACTCGGCACGGTTCAGGAAATACGGGATCGTGATGTTTTTCCCGTTTATCTGGGTGCCCGGGCTCGGGCTGTACGGCTGCACGCTTGTTGCCTGGCTCTTTGAGTGGCGGCGGATGCATCATCTCGTTGTGCTGATGGCCGCATGGATGGCAGCCGTGACCATCGTCTTGATCACATCACTGAAAATTTCTTTCGCCATATCATAAGGCACATCCCCCGTCGTACGCAAAGAG
>CAZVFG010000059.1:0-9725 GCA_964626125.1 uncultured Methanoregula sp. | reverse complement strand
CATACCCGATCGACCTCATGTTGCGGATGATCTGGCTCTGGGATTCTTCAAAAGCAAAATACAGGCAGCGTTCCTTTCTCCGGCACGCAGCGTCAATGAAGGCGGCAATGATACTGGTCTTTCCTGTGCCGGCTTCTCCGGTGATGAGGGCAGAACTTCCCCGATAGAATCCTTTCCCGCCAAGCATCGTGTCAAGGCGCCCGATTCCGGTCGATATGCGGTCGGAAGATGCGGTCTGCATGAGAGAAAGGGTGGTGATGGGGAGGACAGTTATCCCGTCTTCACTGATCAGGAACGGGTATTCGTCCGCCCCGTGTTTGCTGCCCCGGTACTTTACCACCCGGATGCGGCGGGTCGAGATCTGGTTCACGAGGCGGTTATCAAGGGTGATGACACAGTCGGCAACATACTCTTCAAGCCCGAACCGGGTGAGCGTCCTCTCACCCTGTTCTCCGGTCACAATTGCGGTGATGCCCCGGTCTTTTATCCATAAGAACAACCGCTGCAGTTCGGAACGGATGATATCCGCGTTAGAGAATGCAGAGAAGAGCGCCTCGATGGTGTCGAGCGCAACCCTTTTAGCACCGATGGTGTCGATGTGATCGCCAAGCCGGATGAACAGTCCTTCAAGGTCAAACTCGCCGGTCTCGGTAATCTCGGCAGGGTTTATCCGGATCTGGTCGATGATCAACTTTTTCTTCCGTATGAGATCGTCAAGGTCCAGCCCCATCGAGGCAAAATTCTTCACCAGGTCATCTTTGCGTTCTTCAAAGGTGATATAGACCCCGGGTTCGTTGTGATCAAGTGCTCCCCGTGCGAGGAAATCCATGGCAATGAGGGTCTTGCCGGACCCTGCACCGCCACATATGAGCGTCGGGCGCCCTTTGGGCAACCCCCCGTCGGTGATGTCATCGAGCCCCTGGATCCCTGTAGGGCATTTCTCCAGAGCGAGAATTTTCCCCTTGCCTTGCCTTGCCTTGCCTTGCATTGGTTTCACGTCATCCACTCCCAATACTAATAAGTTCTTCCTTACCTTACCTCACAAGGCGTTACTATAAACAGTATATGTACTTTCCAATTTTTGAGTCAAAATTTAGAAATGCATATCGCGATAAGCAGCGGAGCACGCTAACATCGCCACCTGCCTGCCGGGAGATACATTGTCGTGAGAACGCGAGGACAATTGCTTCATGTGGACTTTTGGGTTTATAGTGTTGAACACAACAATTATGACCAATCGCAGCCTCAAAAGAGGCGGAGATTGGTCTATTTAGGAATTGGCTGTGTTAACACTCCAGCGAAGAACTCTGATGAGTTCTTCTCGTGATCGTTTGCTCCGGCTGTCGCGAACAACCATTTGAGAAAACCCAAGTTGTATTAAAAGTAGGGTTTTCGATTATAATAGTAGAGAAGGGTGTATTGGCGATGAGTGTCCCAGACCCCGATGTCATGAGCAAGCACAAAACCCAATGAGTTATCCACAAAGTCAGGGATTTCAACTGCGCGTCCAGATGTGGGGGTGGGACTTTGGATAAAAATTTGAATCCCGGAACTAATTACTGGCCAAAATATGAAACCGCATGCAGTTGATTCTATGCATCGATATTATCCTTTATGGTATTCTCAAGTGGGCTCCGTCACCAAAAGCCAGGGTTCAGATAATAATGAGTCCAAGGATGACAAATGAATAGGACGGGCGTGGTCAAGGAGTGACGGGTTTTTTTAAGGCTACCTTATGCAGAACGGTCATACCTATTTTAAAACGTAAATTACTGTTGGTTGTCAGAGGCTAAATACGCTGAAATAATGACCAATATATGTCAATTCCGTTGGATTTCCAGCCCTCAATCACACAAAATCATACAAAAGAATATACCGGCCAGGGCCCGGTAAACCGGACAAAAATCCCCTCACCTTTCCCGATATCCTCCAGCACCTCGCCCAACTTTGTGTAATTTTCATCAGATACAAGGCACGAGCAGTTGATCAGCATTTTTCTGTCTTTTTCCGCGCTCTTTTTTATTTTTTCAATCTTTACATCATCACAGGCATCTTTTATTTTTTTATAGCAGTCCCGGATGAGGGACGTTGCCTCAGATTCCATGCCGGTCTTTAGTTCCTGCTCAATCTTTTGCCGGACCATGTATTCCATGCCCGGGCCACGGTGTTTCATCTCTTCCTGCAGGTTTTTTATCGTTGGGTTCATGCCCGCAACCCTGTCTCCCATCAGCGACGGGCTGTAAAATATCTGGACGCCATATTCTTTTTTTCCGGAAATCTTGGTGATCCTGCTCTCCAGCCGCTCATATTCTTCAGACATCCAGTGGAGTAACATCTCCTGTGCGGTTTTGTTTCCGTCGGGTTTTATGATAGTATCAAAACAGAAGGGCATCACCGTCCCGCAGTGTCCGGACACGCGTTCGATGATCTTCTCGTGGGCCAGGACCCAGTCCTTTACGACCTCTTTATCCGTGCTCTCGTACGCTCGTGCCGGGCAGGTGTGGACGATTGCCATAAGGTCCCGGTAATGGATTGAATAAACGTCCTGCCCGTCAATACCATGGGGCCCGCATTGTATCGGGGCAGCACCAGCGGCAATTCCATACATGTACAGTCCCGTTGCACCAGGAACTTCTGAGGGGGGACTTCCCGGTGACACACCCTGACCAGCGGACGGGATCGTGTCCCGGAGGGGGAGTTCAGCAGTCCTGCCAGGCGTCAGTGGACCGGGCCGGGAGGAGGATTTGAGTGCCTGGTCAGGGAGTCCTGCGGTTGCATCCGCAATCGTTGTGGATACCGCTGTCCGGAGTGCAGGAAGACCTTCCTTGTTCACAAGGTCACTCATGATTGAACGGGTCTCGTTTGTGATCGAATCGATCTCCTCGTCCAGGATCTCCTGCAGGACCCTTGTTAATCTCTCCCTCTGCTTCTGGTTCATACTCCCTCCTTCATGCACCATGTCTAACTGCACGGGACCTGGTGGTCGTTCCAGCGTTCAGGATTGACCATCGTATCCAGCACATCATTGACGACATCATCCAGTTCTTCCCGGATCTCCTTAACTGTTTCTGTGATGCCCTGCTCTTCCTTGATCTCCTCGATGGCGCATTTTAAGTCAAGAAGCGCACTGCCGAGCCGTTCAATCTCATCATCGGTCAGAAGCCCGGAATCCATCCTGCGCACTGCCTGGATCCGGAGCGTATCCTCAATAATTTCCACGAGTGCAAGGACGAGCCCTAACACTCCCTGTTTCAAATTTTTTTCATCGATCTCGATCATTTACGTCTTCTCCAGGGTCAGTTCCAGAATCCCGTTCTGGAACCGCTGTTTCTCCAGCCTGGCTTCGCAGGGTAACAGGACCTCTTTTTGAAATGATCTTCTTTTATCTGAAGCGGAAATGACAAGGGTGGATCCCTGCAGGTCAAGGGCGATCTTTTCTTCGTCAATCCCGGGCATATCGGCGATTACCCGGATGGTATTTCCTTCATCAAAGAGATCAACGACCGGTTCAATAATCTTCTTCTCCGGTCTTTCCGGCTTTTCCGGTTTATGCGGTTTGTATCCTGTGTCCCTGTGCTCTGGTGCAAGAGTACGCACCCTGATCCCGTACTTGATCTTTGGTTCCGGAGAATATCCTTCTTCAAGCCTCTTTTTGATCTCTGCATCCTTCTCCTTTATTTTGCGGTTCAGTTCAGGAGAATTTTTTCGCAATCTCTTAACGAGCTTTCCCATCCCGGGGAGAACGTCGTCAACAACACCTTCAACAATACTTTCATCATCATCCTTTTGGTCGTCTTTCATGTGATTTGCCCCCTTTATTTACCCGAATTTCAAGAATACCATGCTTACAGGTGGCTGATGCCCGCATGCTGCGCGGGAGATCAGAACCAGCCAGTTCCATTGTAACAATAATTGCATCATCATCCTCTGTCACCTCAATCTGCCCGGTCTCTTTTAAAAACCCGTCATTCAACCACCATGAAAATAAAATTCTTTCCCCGGTCAGGGGATCGATTCCTGACTCCATGAATGTTACGAGGGGTTTGCCAAACTGGTTCACTGACTCCGGGATAATGACCTCTTTTAACCGGTGTAACACCTCAAAATGCGAGGAGTTGGTCGCAGCGCTCATCTCTTCAAGGGTGGCATACCCGTTTTCACAGAGGTACATGAGGATTGATCTGCTTGTCTGGTCAAGTCCTTTGAAAAAATCCTTGATTCCGGAGTGATTACAAGAGAGCATCCCAAGAATTCTCCCGCACTCCCTGTACCTCCGCTCAATAATTGCCCTTACTTCCGGATCGTCGCAATGCCGGACCAGGAGACGAAAAAACTGGGCAGGGGCCCCCCCGGGTTCTTTGCCCTCCCCGGTAGTCCCTCCAAAACCCTGTTGACCATATTTCCTGCCAATCAGGTCGATTATTTCAGCCTGTGCATCGAGCAGGAACGGCACGAGGGCATCCGGACTGCTTTCATTCTGATACATCATTCATCCCCTCTCAAGCGGAGTCTGAGGTAGAGCGCTTTTTTGTTCCCGACTTTTGCCACCCCGATCCTGGTTGTTTCTGTCCGCAGGCCCGGCAGCGGGAACCTGACAGGATTGATCTCGTCGGTCTTTTCCGGAATTGTTACACGGATATTTGCATCCCTGATGGCATCAAGGACATTTTTTTTGTGTTTCCTGCTCATGACAACAACCCCATCATCCTGCCACGCCGACATGACTGCCGAGGGACCCTGCATACTGCCGGATTGCGTCCTGTCCTTTCATCTCAAACGGGAACAGCGGCATCTCGATGACCTGCAGGGCGCTTCCAAACCGTTTGTGGATCGCTTCAAGATAGTGCATCTGCATCATCCTTCGTGACCTGCAGAACGGGCAGGTGTTATCCGGGAAGATGCCATTGACGATCATGCGGTGCATGGGAATGCCCAGTCCGTCCAGCACCTTTTTGAACCGTTCGGTCTGGTGGAGCGCGAGCGCTTCGGGGATGATGACCGGAATGAACTCGGTCCTGTCGGGGTCTGTCAGTATTTTTTTAGTAAGAAGCGCGGCTTCTTTAAGTTCCGTAAGAGTCTCAACAATGGTGTCTTGTGTTGTATCCCTGTCAAACAATGATTTGATTGCAGTGAGCACCCCTTCAATTCTCCCGTGGACAGTTAAGAGCCCTGTTGCATATTCCTGCATGACACCGGGGAGGGAAAGGAGCCGGAGTGTATGCCCGGTTGGTGCAGTATCCCAGACAATGAAATCATAATCTCGTCCCAGATAGACCAGCACCTCCTCCAGTGCAAAGAGTTCATCAAATCCGGGCACAACCTCGTTTGGGATCTCATCAAGGATCGTGTCATCGATCGGAACGATGGTCGCCAGGGTGTCAACAATCACACCCCCATACATCTTTTTGTATTTTTCGACTGCGGATTTTGCATCGATCTCAATTGCATACAGACCGTGCACTTCCTTTATTGTTCCCCCGATAGGAGTTTCAAAAATATCGGATAGCGACGGGGCCGGGTCACTGGAGACGACCAGTACTTTTTGTCCGGACTCAGTGAGCAGGACAGCCATTGCCACCGCTGCCGTGGTCTTTCCCACACCCCCTTTCCCGCCAAGCAGGATGAGCCGGGTTTTGCTTTCCAGCCCTGCACGCAGTGGTGCTGAAAGGGGACGACCGTGTCCTTCCGTTTTTTTTTGCCCTGGCTTTTTTTTCATTCGCACGACAACCTCCACCACCCACATTAAAGGGAATGACCATGAGATCCTGGTTTTGCGGCTCTGTAGAAATCATCGTTTTTCATAACGTTCTTGGGGGCGTTTGCCGTTCCCGCAGGGAAGGGCAAACTTGAGAAGATATCCATAAGGATATCTTCGAGTTGATACCCGCCACTGCGGCACAGCGAAGATACCTTCGGTATCTTCTCGTGTCCGCCATCTCTCCCCAATAGCGAACATCCCCCCTTGCGATATCCGTCGAAAACCGGTTCATCATGGATCTCTAGTAATGATGTGAGATCAGGGATTTCTACAGAGCCGATTTTGCGCTTTTTTGTCAGGGGACTCTCCCGTTCTCCCGTGAAGTCAGGGGGCATTTTTAATTCTCCCCCATCATATCCTCGCAAAGGGAACGACCGGTGGAGTCCGGTCCGGTGACCGGTCATTCCCGCTCCTGCACAGGCAGATCTCCTTTTTTACAAGCAGGAGGTTGTGCCGGCCCATCTCCTTTTGTATAACCCTGATAAATCCTGCCGGATCCCGGAGATGGAGAGAGATCACCGTCCCGTCATGGTGCAGGAGATGGATGTACTGTGTTGCTTTTCCTGCCACCGTTTCAGCGTCCTCAATGGCATACCCCGCAAGCTTCTCAAATTCAGACTCAGACAGGATCTCTAACGGTTCTCTCCGGTTGATCACCACCCGGGTATCCGTCACGTACAGTGTCCCGGGCCTCCACGCACTGATGGTTCCGGAGTTTTTCTGGCATGAACAGAACGAGCGGTAGAGTGGGGTCTGCCCCTGCAAAAACCGTGTGGCTTCCAGTACCTTGTGCCGTTCTTCTTCTGATGCGATGGCGCGCTGGGCCTGGTCCCAGTCTTTCCACATCCCGTATGCGATCATCGTGTCCACGCTCGCAAGGATCGCCCGCAGGTTGAGGCCGACGAGGGGAATACCTGACACGGTGATGATGACATCTGCGTTCAGGACCAGCCCCTTGTGCAGCACCCGGTCCAGGAGATCGACAAGTCCAATCTCGCTTTCCCGGGTTGCCAGCATAGCCCCTCCTTACTGGTAATTTTTTATCCGTTTGAATCCGGGTCTTGCTTTCAGTACTTTCGCGCTCGCCCAGCCGCACCAGGGACAACTTGCATTGAACAGTTCATCGATGGGAACCCGTTTCCCGCACTGGGGGCAGTTCTCCTTCTCCACTTTTGCCTGTTCCCAGGCTGCCGTATTCAGGTTCGTTCCCGACGGGAATTCCAGCCCGTATTTTGCGGCAGTCTCAAAGGATGCAAGGGCAGCTCGTATCTTGATGCCGAGGAGTTCAACACCCGCGACAGAGACGCAGATATCTGCATTGATCACCAGGCCCTTATCGAGGATCCGCTCCACGACATCGATGAGGGTCGTCGATTCATCTCTCATTGCCTGCAAAGCCATTATTTCACCTGGTCCCTGACGGCACAGGGCAGAGGTCTTCTATGGATCATATGCGGTGCTCTTCTCATTGCGTCAGAAGAAAGATTCCATGATACCTGTCCGATCGTCATACTACCCTACGCCTTCGCGAGATTTATCTCCAGGATCCCGTTCCTGTAGTGCGTTTTTGGCTTACCTTTGACGGGGATTCCAAGGTTGATGCTCTGCCGGACTTTCCGTTCACCTTCCCCGGCATCGATGTTGAGGGTGGTTCCCTGCACGACCACGGAAATTTCATCCTCTTTTACGCCGGGTAGTTCTGCAATCACCTGCAACCGGTCTGCTTCGTTAAAGATGTCAACTCCAGAGAGAAATCCAAACCGCATACGAGCTCATCCCTTTTCAATATTTATCTCCAGGATCCCGTTCTTGTACTGGATCTTTGGCTCACCTTTGACGGGAATTTCAAGGTCGATCTCTTTTTTATATTTCCGTTCGCCTTTCCCGGCCTTGATGCTGAGGAGGGTTCCTTTCAGGACAACAGATACTTCATTCTCGTCTACACCGGGCAGTTCTGCAATCACCTGCACCCGCTGTGCCTCGTCAAAGATGTCAACAATCGGTTCCCGGGTGTCGGCCTGTGGCCGTCTCCCAAAAGTGTCAATCTTGGGCATGCCATCCCCGCCCATCCTGACAGAGATCCCGTACATCCCTTTGCGTTTCTGGGACTTGTCAAGAGAGATTTCGCCGGTCCTGCTCATCTCGGTTTTTCCTTCCTCGACCATCCTTGTTATGTCCTGCGTAATGTTGCCAAGTTCGGTCAGTATCCCCCCGAAACGTACGCCAAAGTCAAGCACGGGCTGATGCTGATCACGTTTTACCTTTTTTTTCTCCATGGTTCATTCCTCCCACCTGACAATAGAGATCAGAAGTCCCCGGCTGCGGAAATATCACAGCGTTTTCTCATGCCGACCCGCTTGAATGTCTTCACGGTGCCATCTGCATCGAGAATTACATCGTAGATACCCAGCAGGTCCATGGAGTCGGGAATTGCCTTTCTCTCCACGAGCTCAATCGTGACGGTCGGTACATGGGTCTCTTCATCCTGTGCAACCCCGATGATTGTATTGAACGGTAATGACGTGAGCTCAATCATCTCCTTTTTTACATCGTCCAGTACCTGTCGCATGTTGAATTTTTCCAGTTTTGCCATTGTTCGCACCTGTTTTGTCATGTATACTCACCTTTTACTTCGTTCAAACGCTCCCGTAACTTCTTCATGGTTGTCCGGTATTCATCTTCGGGCAGGTCCCCCTTCTCGAACTTCATCTGGGTTTCAAGCACCCGGTGACGGACCGATCTCTCCGAGTTCAACAGTTCGGCATCTGCATTATCGGCGATTGCCTGCAGTACCTCAACCCCGAGATCGAAGGGCAACTTGAGCAGGTCATCCACGATGAGCACCATGATTACCTCCGTATCCGTACGTTCACAAAATTGAACGGGGGGGCAATGACGTATTTCAACAGCAACTTGTCACCATATTCCTGTTCGAGGGTATTGACACAATGGTCAAAGTCCCGCTCCTTTTTTTTGTCCACGAGGAACGCGGCATTTAAGACCATCTCGTCGGAGAGATTTTTATTCAGTTTGCCGTCCGCCGATATCGCGCGTAATCTGGCAAATATGTCAGAGGCGATCTTATCCCCATGCCTGTCGAGTTCCCGGGCAACATTCGTGCCGAGTTCAAGACGCATCCTGAATGTCTTGTCAAGGGGTTTTCCCTGGATCTGCTGTCTCATTGCGCGTATTTTGATGTTCGAGGCGGCAATTTCTTGTATGGTGGTGTCGATCTTCCGGGTAACCTTCAGCCCGAGTTCAGTTTTTCCGTCAAGTTTTGAAAAATAATGTTTTAATTTCGGGTAATTCCTTGAGAGGAATGTTTTGATATCGCTCTCGGTTGCCGTCTGGCCGAAACTCATCGGGATGAGACAGAACTCCTTCATGATTTTTTCAAGGACGGTCTGGTGGGTTATCCCGTAATCGAGCACCTCATAGGTTTTTTTCCCTGAATCTGAGACCACGGCGGCAATATCCCGGATGTGAAGCGTGTAGGTGTCTGCTCCATCGATGCCGATGGGTCCGAACGTATGCTCTTTTCTGGTGGGAATGATTGCATAGACGTATCGTCCCCGCTGTTTTGGTCTGGTCTCAGTACGCAACATCGATCGCATTAAAACCTCTCTTAACCTGCGGTGGTTTCCTCTTCAATACCCCGTGGACCTCGTCGGCTGGTGAATGATACTCTCCTCTCCGGACTGCCTGTACAAGCGTGGTCGCCTCTTTTTTCCGCAATATTTTTATCTGTGCTTTCGTGATTGCCCGGGTATGTTTTTTTATCCGTTTCTCCTCTTTTTGTACGATTGCGTCCTTTTCGGAATCGCTTAAGAGGTTTCCATGCACCTGTACAATCCCCTTTCGTATCCCATCCTCGACCTGGATGGTCCGGCAGGGAACTCTCTTCTTCCGTGACTGGTCGAGTCCGGTCTTTATATTGCGTGCTGTTTTCATACATCACCAGCGATGA
>CAZVFG010000058.1:0-9742 GCA_964626125.1 uncultured Methanoregula sp. | reverse complement strand
TGCCATGAGCAAAAAAATTGAGATGCGGCCTGGAAGGTGATCTTCGCCCTTTTTCGCTCAAAACGCCGTGTCTCAGTAAATCTCGGGCTTGCTCCCCCTTGCGTTCCCAGCGGACCGTACCAGCCCGGAACGCCCTCGCCCACGGGAATCCTCCGGCCCTCAACATGCTGTGCCAAATTTGCCCTTGACAGACAAGGGCGGATTCCCCTATGCTCCCACCCATCTTAAGGAAGTTCTTATCACCTTATCACCTCTTATCCCCGAGAGAGACCATGCCCATCATTGCCGAACGAATCAACGCCTCCCGCAAGTACATCGCCCAGGCCATTTCATCCCAGAACGCGGAATTCATCCAAAACGAAGCCAAGGCCCAGGATCAGGCAGGCGCCGACTACATCGATGTCAATGCAGGCACTTTCATCGGCGAGGAAGCGGAGAGGCTCAAGTGGGTGGTTGAGACGGTTCAGGCTGTTACCGAAAAGCCTCTCTGCATCGACAGCCCAGACCCTGCCGTCATCCGGGCCACAGTGCCTTTGGTGAAGAGGGTGCCCATGATCAACTCCATCACCCTCGAAAAGGAACGACTGGAAGGCATTCTTCCTGTTGTGGCCGAGTACAAGACGAAAGTCATCGGTCTTTGCCAGTCCGAGGACAGTATGGCCGAGACAACGGAGGACAAACTCAAGACAGCGGCAAGGCTTGTGGAAAAGACGACCGCCGCAGGCATCCCCTTGGATCATTTGTACATCGACCCTCTGGCATACCCCCTGTCCACCAACATCCAATCCGCCACCGCTACCCTGAATGCCATAACCCGGATCATGAAGGAATTCCCGGGTGTGCACACCACATGCGGATTGACGAATGTATCCCACGGGCTCCCGGCCAGGAAGCTGATCAACCGCACCTTTCTGGTCGCGGCGATCATTTGCGGCCTGGATTCGGCCATCCTCGACCCTACCGACAACCCGCTGTACGGTGCGCTTCGTTCCGCCCTGGCCGTGAACGGCAGGGATGAGTTTTGCATGGGATACATCACCGCTTTCCGGGAAGGCCGTCTGGCATGAACCCGAACTTTGAAGGAGGAAAGAACGATGACACGAGAGCCCAAACCGAATTTTGAACGATACTTGAAGACGCTGCATTGCGAGGAGCCCGATCGAGTGCCCCTCGGGGACTGGCATGTGGACAAGTTGCCCAAGGAGGGCTTTCTCGGCAGAAAGATAACCACCCTGAAGGATCAGGTGGATTTCTGGTACCAGGCGGGATTTGATTTCGTCACCTCTTCGTCCGGGATCCTTGAACCCGTGAGGGCACCCGAAGGCACCACCACCCGGGGCGAGGCGGTCCACACGGAATACGGCGACAAGGTCCCGAGGGAGTGGGCCCAGGAGCACGAAGGCGTGGTCAGAGACTGGGAGACCTTCGAGAAACACAACTGGCCCTCTCCGGATTCCTTCGACCTGTCCCAGTGGGACTACTTCGACAAGAACCTCCCCAAAGGCATGAAAGCGGTCCTGCTTCTCGGGAAAATCTACACAACGGCCTGGATGTTCATGGGTGCCGAGGCCTTTTTCAACGCCCTCGAGACGAACGAAGAGTTCATCGCAGCCGTCTTCGACAGAATCGGAAAGATTCAGTACGAGACGTTCCTTCGTGTGGTTGAACACCCGTGCATCGGAGCGACCCTCCACCCGGACGACATCGCCCACAACACAGGCCTTCTTGTCCATCCCAGGCACCTCAGGAAATACGTCTACCCTTGGTACAAGAAGATGGGGGACGTTTGCAGGGAAAAGGGTATCGGCTTCATCTTCCACAGCGACGGCGACTGCACCGAGGCCATGGACGACCTGATCGCATGCGGTTTTCACGGCTTCAACCCCGTGCAGCCGAATGCCATGGACATCGAAGAGGTCAAGAGGCGATGGGGGAAAAAGCTATGCCTTATCGGGAACCTCAATCTCGATTCCACCCTGACTCTGGGCAGCCCGGAAGATGTCCGCGCCGAGGTCTACGAGAGGATCCGCACCATCGCGCCCGGCGGTGGGTACATGGTGGCCTCCTCCAACTCCGTGACCGACTACGTCCCCCTCGGGAACATGAAGGCCATGTTCGACGCCACCTTTGAGTTTGGGAGATACCCGATCCATCTCAAGGAGGGCGGGGTAAAGGGAACCGTTTGGAAATACCTGGGGAAGTCCGGGAAACAGGCGGAATCCGTGCGGAGCGATCTGGATGTGGAGACCTATGTGAAGGCCCTTCTGAGCAACAAGGTGCAGCAGCTTGTGGACCTGTGCAACAAAGACCTGGGCGCAGGTGTCGCCTTGACCAAAGTCGTGCAAAAGGGGATGATCCCCGCGATGACCGAGGTCGGGAAGAAGTTCCAAAAGGGGGAAATCTACATTCCCGAGATGCTCATTGCGGCAAAGACCATGGCCGGCGCGATCGATTCCTTCAAGGAGCAACTCGCGGGGAAGGCCCGGGAAAAGGCAGGAAAGGTGCTCGTGGGCACGGTTCGGGGCGACCTTCACGACATCGGCAAGAACCTGGTGATCATGATGCTCAAGGGCCAGGGCTTCGAGGTGGAGGATCTGGGGGTGTCGGTGAGTTCTGATGCCTTTGTTCAGGCAGTCAAGAACAGGAAGCCGGACATCCTGGCCATGAGCGCCCTGCTGACCACGACCATGCTCGAAATGAAGAACACGATTCAGGCCCTGAAGGACGCAGGGATTCGGGAGGACATCCGGGTGATTGTGGGTGGCGCCCCTGTGACGGAAAAGTATGCCCGGGATGTCGGTGCCGACGGGTACGCCTACGATGCGCCCGGAGCGGCGCAGAAGTGCAAGGAACTGCTTTCCCTGTAGTGGTGACATCGGTTGGTATCCGGCTCCTCGGAGCTGGAAATCAGGAAAGGATGGAGGATTTCCAAGCGTTTAACCACTTATCAGAGATGGAGGGACTATGGCAAATCGACGTAGAGTAGTATGGGTGGCTTTGGCCGTTGCAGCGGCGCTCTTGTTCACGGCTCAGACGAGTGCTGCCGCCGAGAAAACCTTCAAGTGGCGCATGACCACGTCCTGGGCGACGGGCATTCCGCTTTTCACGGACATGGCCGAGCTCTTTGCGAAGAAGGTGGACGCCCTTTCCGGGGGCCGGTTGAAGATGCAGGTGCTTCCGGGTGGAACCATTGCACCGGCCCTCGAGGTCACGGACGCCGTCTCCAAGGGCATCTGCGAGATCGGCCACCTGTGGCCCGGGTACGATATCGGCCGTGACGCCACCACCGCCATCCTGGGTGGTTGGGCCGGGGGTATGGAATCGGTGCCCATGATGCACTGGCTTTACACCGGCGGCGGGGTGGAACTGTGGAAGGAGTTCCGCCTGGCAAAATTCGGGGTGATCGGCATCCCCTGCGGCATCCGGCCCACCGAAGTGTTCCTGCACTCCCACAAGGCCATACGGACCCTGGCCGATCTCAAGGGCGCCAAGATCCGGACCGTGGGGGCCTGGGCCGATATTCTGCCCAAGCTGGGCGCCAGTGTCGTGACCCTGCCGGGCAACGAGGTCTTCCCGGCCCTGGAGCGGAAAGTGATCGACGGCACCGAATGGGCCACCGCCGGGGAAAACGTGATCTCCGGTTTTCACGAAGTGGCGAAATACATCGTCATCCCGGGTGCACACCAGCCTTCCGCGCCCTTTGAAATTGTGATCAGCAAAAGCAAGTGGGAGGAACTTCCCAAGGATCTTCAGGTGATTGTCGAACAGGCCGCCATGCTCACGACCTTCGAGTCGTGGGTGCGGATCGGCAAACTGGACATGGGCGCCATGGCTGTCTTCAAGAAGAAGGGCAACGAGATCATCACCCTGGACTCGGAAACCCAGACCGCCTGCCTGAAACTCGGCAAGGAGTGGGCCCAGGAAAAGGCATCCAAGAATGAGTGGTTCAAGAAAGTCCTGGATTCCATGAATGCCTTCGAGGGTTCCTGGGACAACGTGGCCCCGACCCGCTATTTCGATTACAGGAAGTGATTGCTCTTGCCGGGGCGGCCTCCGCCGCCCCGGACACCGCAATATCCAGGGGGGGAAATGCAATGGGTTTCACGGATCGCATCTGCAGAGTCATCGACGCGTTTACGGACAAGCAAGGCAAAATCGCCGCTTGGATCGCCGTTCCCATGGTCATTGGTTTGTCTTATGAGGTCTTTGCCCGGTATCTCTTCAACGCCCCGACCGCGTGGTCCTACGATGTGACCTACATGATTTATGGCTCCCACTATCTTCTGGGGGCCGCCTTTGGTCTGCTCTACAAGGTGCACATCCGGATCGATGTGATCTACAACCTTTTCCCGATAAAACTCAGACGGCTCATTGATGTCCTCGGGTACCTTTTCTTCTTTTTCCCGGTGGTCACCGTGCTCGCTCTCAGCGGCATCTCCATGGCAAACGACGCGTATCGGTCCGGAGAGGTTTCTCAATTCTCCCCCTGGGCGCCTCTTCTCTGGCCCTTCAAGTCCATCATTGCCATCGCCTTTGTGTTCCTTTTCCTTCAGGGCATTTCCGAGTTTATCCGCACCCTCGTGATCTTCGTCAGAGGCGATAGGTAAAGGAGGAGCCACATGTTCGACTTCCTGATCAACTGGGAATATTTCGTCCTGCTTATGTTCACGGGCGTGATCGGATCCCTTTTCATCGGCATACCCGTAGCCTTTGCCCTCATGACCATGTCCCTTCTCTTCGGTTACGTGGCCTTCGGGGATGCAGTGGGCGCCATGCTCATCCGCCGAGTCTGGGACATCGCCACCAACTATGTTTTGGCCTGTGTTCCGCTCTTCGTCTTTATGGGCGCCCTCCTGGAACGATCGGGCATTGCCGCCAAGCTTTTCGAGGCCATGATGCAGTTGACGGGGCGGCTGCGGGGCGGACTCGCTGTGGGGACCGTCATCATGTGCACCATCTTCGCGGCCTCGACCGGCATCATCGGGGCATCGGAGGTGGTGATCGGCCTTCTCGCCATCCCGGTGCTGCTCTCCAAGGGTTTCAACAAGTCCCTCATCTGCGGCACCATCTGCGCCGGGGGTTCGCTCGGGACGATCATCCCTCCGAGCGTGGTCATCGTGGTTTATGGCCCTACCGCGGGTCTCTCCGTGGGTCGACTTCTTGCCGCAGCGGTCTTTCCCGGGTTGCTCCTTTCATCCCTGTACATCGTCTACATCATTATTCGCTGCTGGATCAGGCCACAGGACGGGCCCGGACTGCCCCGGGAGGAGATCATGCCATGGAGCGGAAAGCTCCCGCTCCTGCTGAAGGCCCTGCTCCCGCCCCTGGCCCTCATCTTTGCCGTGACCGGGACGATCCTCGTCGGATGGGCCGCGCCCACCGAGGCAGCGGCCCTGGGCGCCTTCGGGGCCGTGATCCTGTGCCTCATTTACCGGAAGCTCACCCTGAAGGGCCTTTTCGAGGCATGCGTGAGCACCATCAAGATCAGCGCCATGATCATGCTGGTCCTCACCGGTGGCACCATGTACACCGGCGTGTTCCTGGGGCTCGGGGGGGCCCAGGTCTCGGAGAGCCTCCTCCAGGCGATGCACCTCAGCCCCTGGGGCACGGTAGGGTTGTTCCTGTTTCTTGCCTTTCTGGCCGGTTTTGTGCTGGACTGGATCAGCATCCTGCTCATCTTCGTGCCCATCTTCGTCCCTATCGTGATCAAGATGGGCTTTGACCCTATTTGGTTTTCCGCGCTTTTCTTCATCATGATCCAGACGAGCTACCTCACCCCGCCCATGGCCCCGGCGATCTTCTATCTGAAGGGCATCGTGCCGCCGGAGATCCAGATGAACGACATGTTCCGCGGCGTGGTCCCCTACATTGTCCTGCAGTTGATTGGGGCAACCCTGATCATTGCATTCCCGCAGATCGCCCTCTGGCTCCCGGAGTACCTGATGGGCGGCGGCTTCAAATAGAACAAGGAGGAAGGTATGACCAAGAAAGAGAGAATCCTCATGGCTGCAAAGGGGGAGATGCCCGACAGGCTCCCCTACGTTCCCCGAATCGATCTCTGGTACAACGCCAACTCCCTGTTCGGAACCCTTCCGAAAAAGCATTCGGGCCGAACCCAGGACGAGATTTCCAGGGCCGAAGGCTGGGCCCTGCACAAGGTGGTGCCGGAATTCCTGAAGATCCGGAACCCCGAGGACGCGATCCACCGGGCCCTCGGCATCTACAGGCTGAAGGAGATGGTCTTCGACTACCGTTTCTCCAAGGAGATCGAGATCCAGGTGCAGAGGGAAGGGGATTTCACCCGCGTGACCTACCACACCCCTCTGGGCGAGGTGAGCACGAGGGTCATGTACTCCGACGAGATGAAGCGCTCGGGGGCCTCCATCACCTGGATCGACGAGCACGTGCTCAAGAGGCCCGAGGATTACAGGGTGGTCGGCTATCTTTTCGAGAACCTGGAACTCATTCCCAGCTTCGACGAGTTCCGGAAATGGCAGGACTACATCGGAGACGACGGCGTGCCGTGCACCATGGTGGGGCTGGCCTCCTCCCCCATGCACCACATCCAGAAGGAGTTCCTGGATGCCACGGAGTTCTACTTTCACTACAATGATTACCGGAAAGAGATGAGGGCGCTTGCCGAGAGCGTGGGTCATTTCTTCGATCAGGCCCTCAGGATCATCGCGGACTCCCCTGCCGAGATGGTGCTCTGGGGGGCCAATTTCGACGACATGATCACCTACCAGACCTATTTTGAAAAGGAAATCAGCCCCTGGGTCCGGAAGGCCTCGGACCTGCTCCGCGAAAAGGGCAAGGTGTCCCTCTGCCACTGCGACGGCGAGAACTTCGGGCTCATGGACCTGATCCGGGACTCCGGGATGCACGTGGCGGAGGCCGTCTGCCCGCACCCCATGACCAAGGTAAAGATCGAGGAGTATTACCGGCGATGGGCTGAGCACCTGACCATCTTCGGCGGGGTCCCGTCGAACATGCTCCTGGCCGAATCAGCCACGGATGAGGAATTTGAGGCATACCTGGATCATCTCTTCAAGGTCATTGCACCGGGGAGGCGATTCATCCTGGGCGTCGCGGACACCACTCCGCCCAATGCCGTGTTCGACCGCCTGATCCGGATCGGCGAGCGGGTCGAAAGGGAGGCCCGGCTGCCTCTCGAAGGGGGGGCGTTCCGTCCCGTCGACGAGGCCCGGATGAGGGCTGCAGCTGAGGCCGTCGCCCCTGCCGCCGCCGGTGACGAGATGTTCGAGACCGTGCAAAAGGATGTGCTGGCCGGGGAGCACATCGCCATCAAGGTGCATGTGAAGGAGATGCTCGACAGGAACGTGAGCGCCAAGGCGATCCTGAACCGAGGGATGCTGAGCGCCATGGAGGTGATCAGCTGCCGTTTCAGGGATGGGACGGTCTTCATTCCCGAAGTGCTCCTGTCCGCCCGGGCCATGAACGAAGCCCTGGCCGTGCTCGAGCCGTCCCTGGCCAAGGAAAAAAGGGACGCGACCGGCAAGATCCTCGTGGGCACCGTCCGCGGGGACCTGCACGACATCGGCAAGAACATGGTGATCACCATGCTCCGGGGCGTCGGTTTCGAGGTGATCGACCTGGGCATCAACATCCCTGTGGAGGGGTTCATCGCCAAGGTGCGGGAGCACAAGCCCGACATCCTGGGCATGTCCGCCCTCCTGACCACCACCATGCCTGAGATGAGAAAGGTCATCGAGGCGCTCACCACTCATGGCCTGAGAGACAAGGTGAAAGTGATCCTGGGGGGAGCGCCGGTCAACGAGAAGTTCACCCGTGACGTCGGGGCCGACGGATACGGACCCGATGCAGGCTCGAGTGTGGAACTGGCCAGAAGCCTCCTCAGGAAGTCGCCGGGGTCATAAAGAAAGAGAGTGTGTCTGCATGGAGATCTTCTCGCCCCCTGCGCTTGAACTGAAGCCGGAAACCGTTGCCGATCAGCTCCGTGTAAGCGACCACGAACTGGTCCGGCGACTCCTGAGCTCGGCCATGGATGTGCTCGATCCCCGGGCGGGGTTCCGGGTGAGCTATGTGGACGAAAAACAAGAGGATGCGGCCCTCATCGACGGCATACGCTTTCACAGCCGTGTGCTGAGCCGTAACCTGGACGGGGTGGGCCGCGTCTTCCCCTTTGTTCTGACAGTCGGACCGGGTCTGGAAAGGTTGATCGAGGGAACCGGGGATGCGCTCGAGAAGTATCTCCTGGACGAAATCGGGAACATCGCCTTGAGAGAATGCCGCCGACAGTTCGATCAGTTCCTGCGCGACCGCTTCGCCCTAGGCAAACTCTCCTTTATGGCCCCGGGGTCTCTGGAAGACTGGCCTATTCAGGAGCAGACCGCCTTGTTTTCCCTCCTGGGCGATGTAGAATCCGCCATCGGCGTCCGCTTGACCGATTCCCTTCTCATGATACCGCGCAAGTCGGTCTCGGGGATCTATTTCCCCTCCGAAGTCTCCTTTTTCAGTTGCCAGCTTTGTCCGCGTGAACACTGCGAAGGCCGCAAGGCCAGGTATGATGAGGCCAGGGCTAGAGAGTACGGAATCATCAAGTAGCGGATCTCCCCCTTCGTCTTCGGATGGAAGGTTCAACAGGTCGTTGATGGGTCGTGGGGAATAATTCATGCGGTTTTGGCCCATATCCCTTTTCTCTTTGACAGATCCTGTCAACCATACCCTAAGGGATGCCCGTAAAGCCGGAACCTGATGCTGGACCACCTTCTGGGCGTGGGAAGGCGCATTGAGTGAAGCAGCGGGGGGATCCCGGCGCAGAATCTGTTTCCAAGCCTGATGTCGTTTACTCACACCAGGGCAAGATAGAAGAGATCTGACAGGGAACTCAGGAGGTCGAGAAAAGCATGAAATCCAGTTCCTATAATTTGGTGATGTCGGCCGTTTACGGCGGCAGGAAAGGCCCCGGGCCGCCCGCGGGCAACCCCACTTCCATCGTCTGTCATGGCCTCATGGATGCAACGGGCGTATCCTTTCCGGAAGCCCACTTGAATGCCGGGGCCATGGCTGAGCTTGCAATTGCCGGACACGAGATCCTGGGCTTCGATACGGTCATGCCCGAGTACAGTGTGGATCAGGAAGCTGAAGCGCTCGGGGCCAGGGTCGACTGGGGGGATCGGAACAAAATGCCGGATTGCAGAAATTTCCCCTATGAGGACTTCTCCGACATCAAGGTCCCGGACGATTTTCTGGAGAAGCCTTCCATGAGGGTCCTGCTCGATGCCATATCCATCCTGCGGCGACATGTTGGGGGCGAGGCCGCGATCATCGGCAAGGCGATGGGTCCCTGGACGCTTTCCTATCACATGGCCGGGACCCAGAATTTCCTGCTTCAGGTGGGGCTGCGTGAACTGAACAAGGTCAACAAGATGCTCGACCAGTTGATGCCTGCTTCGATCGCATCGGTGAAGGCTCAGTTCCAGGCAGGGGCGGACCTGGTGGTCCTGGCCGACCATGCCACCGGCAATCTCGTGAGCCCTGCCACCTACAAGGAGTTCCTCCTCCCCTATCATAAAGAGATCACGTCTTCCGTTGCCGGCCCCTTGATCCTTCACGTTTGCGGGAATTGCAGGGACAGGCTTGAACTCTTCGCAGAGGCCGGGTTCGATGCCTACCACTTCGAATGGCAAGTGGACGCCAGGTTCGCCAAGGAAAAGCTGGGGTCCCGCATGTGTCTTGTGGGTTGCATCAACAACCCCCA
>CAZVFG010000057.1:8767-9860 GCA_964626125.1 uncultured Methanoregula sp. | reverse complement strand
ATCCCGATCGTTGCAAGCGCTCACGAGATGATGAGATCCGCAGCAATGCTCTGTGACGAGGCCCGCGAGCTCGAGAAGGCAGGCGACAGCATTCTGCGCCAGGCCCACAAGAAAGACGGCACGCTTGTCGCCAAGAAGAAACTCGTTGCAAAATTCGAGTAAATTATTTTTCCTTTTTTTCCACGTTTCTAAAGTATTTCCCGAGGTCCTCAGGAAGCGTAAGGATCACGGGTTCCAGGTGCAGCCGTTCCATGAAAGCTGAGTCGCTTGTCGACTGGGGGTTGGGATTAATACGGGAGATGAATGTGCAGAATGTAGAAAACCCATGATCCTCTCCCACTTTATCAAAAAATATCGACATGTTAAATGAATATGTTCCCAGTTTCTGGTACAGGGAAATGACGGTGAGCAGATCCTTTGCCAGCCGATCCACAAAATTCTCAAGTTCGGCGATGCTGGAGACCGGGAGTATTCCCCGGATCTCCTTTTCACCCAACGGGACGCCCTGTGCATACCAGAAAATTTCCTCACCAAAGAGGTACCGTTCTGAATCGCGTTCCTGCTTTCTGACCGCATCCCAGTAGGTTTCTTTGTTGTTATTGCGGTACTGGTCACTTGCCCTGATGTAGCGCTCTGCCAGTGTTGATGGGCGCCTGTCAGAAAGTCCCTGCAGGTGAGGATGGACAAGGCTTGCACCGGCTGAAGGTAAAAAATTCCAGTTGATGCTTGGGTAGCCATCAAAGCGCTGGAGGGTTTCGATCTGTGCAAAGAGGGCATCTGAAATCTGCCGCAAAGAGAATTCCAGGACCATATGCTGCCGTGTGATCACCGTTACGGTGTGCCATTCGGCAAAGGGAAAGAGATTGGGAAAGGTGACACTCTCCCCTCGGGTAACACGGCGGTTGTCAGAAAATGTGGGAGTAACCGTTAAGACATTCTCCGGACAGAACGGGCAACCTGAAGAATCCGCATGCGGCAATAGTGACTGATCGATATGACGTTTCAACCGCTCAGGGCTGATTTTGCACCGCAGACCTGTATAGCGTTCCTCACGGTACTGGAGGATTCCTGTTCCGACAGCGATCTCGGAAAT
>CAZVFG010000057.1:2110-8667 GCA_964626125.1 uncultured Methanoregula sp. | reverse complement strand
ACGTACTTGCCGAGCAGGCGGATGGAGTTGGTCATGTCAGGACCGAGTGGTGAGCCAAAGATGATCTGGGTAACACCGGATTTGGTCAGGGCTTCACACTTTACCTTCACCATTTCAGGAGTGCCTGCGATAGTGAATGCATCGATCTCCTTGTCCCCGACAAGTTCTCCAACCGTCTTGAAGTCGAACTTTCCGAGTGCAGCCTTGATCTTAGCAACGTTGTTGAGGTCAAGACCGTGGCGGGTGAGGAGGTCAGGGGGTGAGCCGGCTGCGATGAAGGCTGCAACAATCTTTGCGGAGTTGCGCGCCTTCTTCTCGCTCTGGTCGATGGACATCGCAGTGTATGCACCGATATCAAAGTTCTTCTTGCCTACTTTATCGCACGCTGCCTTGATGATCGGGATTGCGATTGCGAAGTCCTTGGGGTTGGACGCGTTGATCAGTGCACCGTCTCCGATTTTTCCGGCGAGTTCGAGAACTTTTGGTCCCTGAGCACCGATGTAGATCGGGACTCCCTTCTTCTTGTCGGGAAGGTTGACACCGGTCAGCTTTGCGCCGTCATAGTCAAAGAATGCCAGCCCTGACTTGTTCACCTGTTCACCGGCGCAGAGCTTCCTGATCTGTCCCACCGCTTCTTCCAGACGGGCGACCGGCTTTTCGCCCTTGATCGCGATTTTGGGGAGTGTTGAGAGGTCACCGGGTCCGATACCGAGGACGGCGCGGCCGTCGGAGATCTCATTTAATGTGCAGAAGAACGATGCCATCGCTGCGGGCGTGTCCGTGAATGCGTTCATAATGCCCGGACCCATCTTGAGGGTCGATGTTGCCTGTGCAATTGCAGCGAGCGTGGGGTAGCAGTGGCGGTTGTTGTAGTGGTTAGTGATCCATGCAAAGTCAATGTCTTTGGATTCTGCAAGTTTGCAGAAGTTGACAACTTGCTTTACATTTACATTTCCTGGTACAAATTCTATTCCATATGACAAGGCTAATTCACCTCATTGAGTATTACCGTATACGCACTTAAATAAATTATCATTTAACGCTGATCATCACGCTCGATTCTGGTCAAATCGAGCAAATTGACTCATATTTATGGTCAGATTTGGGGGCAAAATCCACTCATCGGAGTGAAACGCAGGAGCATTTCTCTGGTCAATTGCCAGCTTGGGGTTTATTTAGGGCGTCATATAAAATAAATCTTTTAGAGTATAATCAATTAATATAATTTCGCCATGTCAAAATTTTTTTTCATACGACCGGATACGTCAAATTAATTTCTCAAATATCACACCCTATAAGATATTGAACTACAAGGAACCAATAATTTACCACAAAACCCGAGTTAATTGAAACATTCAAATGGCGTTTTTATGCGAATCCTAGCGATTGGTCTTGGTGGGGCAGGTGGCAGAATTGTTGATATGCTCTACCGGACGGACCGACGCAGTAGCAAAGTGGCGTGCGTGGAAGCACTTGCTGTAGATGTTGATGACGATAGTCTGTCAAAACTCACCGGACTTCCAGAGGCATCGAAAATCTGTTTTCCACCCATAGACCTACCCAGTCCACAGAATGCCCCGGGTGCGGGTATGACAGCAACGATCGATATTAACGAGGTGACCGCCCGTGTCCACACAATGTCAACGGGAGAAACTGATGCCATCGTCATCTGCACCGGGCTGGGGGGGGGGCTTGTTGATGCTGCGCCCCACCTGATTGCAGCACTGCGCACTTCGATGGTTGAACCGATTTTCGGGCTTGTTACCCTCCCCTGTCTGGCTGAGGGGGAGCGATGCTCGGCAAAAGCTGCAGATGACATCGAAATACTGTCCCCATTGCTTGACGGGGTGATTATCTTTGATAACGAGACATGGTACAAAAAGATCAAATCCCGGCAGAAGTCCCTCGTACGTGAAGATCGGAGTTTCGCGACAAGAATTGGTTTGAAAAAAAAACCCGATCGGCTGTTATCTCCTGTTCAGAGGATTTACTCCTTGTTGAATGAAGCCATTGTCCGTCGTATCAGTCTCATCCTCAGGGCCGGTGAATTTAAAGCCGATGGAGGACTTGAACTTGCCGAGGTTGTTCTCGATGCCGGGGAGGTTCTGAATACGATGCGGGGAATGGGATTTATCACCATTGGGTATGCTGTCGAACAACTGCCCCAAAACCCCCTGGATTTTCTTAAAAAATGGCGTCCGACCGGGTTTTTTGCTGACGAACATCAGAAAAAAGCCTCCCGTATCATCGAACTGGCAAAACAGGCAATTTATCATGATGTTTCCACACCCTGCGATTTGACAAGTGCCCAAAAAGCCCTCATTCTGGTTGCAGGGCCTTCGCATGAAATCTCGATGAAGGGGTATATGACCGTACGGAAATGGATCGATCGGAGCATCGCCGGACTCGAGACGAGATCCGGCGACTATCCGGTGACGAGCACCAGATTTGTGGCGATCATCGTCATGCTGACAGGGCTTAAAAATATTCCCCGCATCCAGGAACTCAAAGAGATTCGGACGCAGTACAGGGAACACCTTGCGGGAGAAAAGATGCCCCGTGATGAGATCGTCAGGAAAGAAGGACTCCCCCGGCAGGAAAGTGTTGTAGCTTCATCCCGGTCCTCTCATCAACCATCGATACTCAGGGACCAGATGATTTCCGTCCCCGGAAAGAAATACCCGGGTAAGTCAGGTGAGAATGAGGGCGCTGGTAAAGACACAGGGGATGTTCCGTATCCATCGATAACCACGGGATTATACACCCACCCACCCCTCGCAACAGGATCGCAGGAAAAGCCCCCTGAATCTCTTAAAGCAAAAACCGGAACCGACCATCGGCGCTATGTAATTGTGGCAAAACCACATGAACCAAGCCAGGCCACCGGACCTGTATTATCGACGGATAAAGGGACATCAATTCCAATAAAAAAGATAATCGCTTCCCATCTGCCATACCCTTCACAGGATAAGACAATGGTATCATTAGACAATCGTAACAAGCTCAAAGAACAGGAACGGAAAAAGATTGAACGCGAACTGCAGAAACAACGATTAATGGCAATGACCGGTAAGGATCCGAAATTTGATCGGGATTATGGCAAAACATCAGTGACGTATCCCACGTCCCAGCTTCCTCGCGAGGATACCACAATGGGGACCAAACACGAGGAATTAAAACAGGCAGCAACTACAGCCGGTGATATCAATACAAAGCAGGAAATGCAAAAAATTGTGCTCCATAAAAGGAAAGCGAAGACAGATCATGTTATTTCTCCGACGCCACCTCAAGCTGGAGAGAATATTCCGGATTCAAGGACACCTGTAAAAGACAGAGAATCCGGTTTGGAAAGCGTTCAAATTGGCAAAGAGGAAACCATCGATGCCTGGATCAGGAAGGCATCACTCCGGAAAAAAGACGAATTGTTTGACAGCGAGATCTTCAAACTGAAAGATATATCGCCGACGGTAAGTGATGGTGCACTCCTGCATACTGACCTTAAACGCACCCGGACTACGGTTACTGAAAGCAATGGCCTCATAAAGGACATCCCCCCATCAGAACTACCAAGAAAGATTGATTCATTACCTGACAAATCGCAAAAAAAGAAAACTGAAGAAGATATGATGTAATTGAGCTGATTAATTTGTTTCCATCACTTTGGTAAAGGGGATATTTCCGGCTCCGATTTCAGTTTTGATATCAAATCCCTGTTCTGCTGTATTGCCAATGTAATTCAGACCACTGAAGGCAACAATTGACAGGCGGTACGGGTTGGGCGGCAGGTTGAATACCTGGTTCCCCATGCTCACCGGAAAGATAAAACCACACTGTTTCATCTGCCCAATGGTATCTTTTACCTGATGCAAAGCAGAAGACGGAACTTCGCGCACATTCGCAAGCGCGATGCCTGACCGGGTTCTGCAGAAGCTGTTGACCGACGTGAGTCCTGACGATATGAACAGTTCGAGCGGATCGATCGTTGTCCCTCGGTAACCAATCAGGTCAACAAAGCGTTTGGGGGTTCCCCCTTCGATTTCAAGCCTTCCCCCATACGCCATCTTTACCGGAATCCCATTCCTTTGAAAAACACCATCCATCGATATGCTACAGATGGTGATAATCCCGGCAGAACCATGCGGAATCCTCGGATCATTATCAATGATGCGATACGACGAGAAGAAACCACATCCCGCTTTCGCAACCTCATCAAATGCGGCCTGGACACGAGTGAGAGAGTCTTCGGGAACAATAGAGAGATTATATGCTACATCACCGGTTCCAGAAGCAGGGTCAAATGTGCTGCGATACGCAAGTCGTTCGAGCTTTGAGATAACAAATCCAATACGGTCATCGACAAGCGCATTATCCGTCTCCTGAAATCCTGCAGGTGTCAATATCCTGCCCTGATTGCCGACTTTTTCTGTAAAACCCATCGCGTCCAGGTAACTCAGATAATACTGAACCGCACGGTCGCTGAGGATAAATCCGCGTTCTGCCATAAGTTCCGAGAGGCGCTTTGCCCCCACAGGTTCCCGGTGTTCTTTCAAAATCCTCAGGATCTCGATATATTTACGTTCGGTACGAATCATGCCTGATGCGCCTCAACAACGCCGTTGCTGTCCTGATATTGTCCGTTATAGAGATGAGTCCCGCTATACACTTCATGGAGAATCATTTGCACCACACGCTCATTCCTCTGAATTTCAATGTCCGTCGTCCCCATATTGGTCAGACAGAGGGTCAGCTGTCCGCGAAACCCCGGATCGACAAAACCCGCACCAAGCAGGACACCCCGCCGTCCGAGCGATGACCGGCAGCGAAGTGTTCCGGCTACCTCCTTGGGGAGTTCAACCCATTCAAGACTGGATAGTAGCGTACAAGTACTTTTCGTAAGGATTACACTATCTGCCGCACGGAGATCGTACGAGGCGGGTTGCTGGCAGAGGTCGCTGTATGGTCGTATGACCAGATTCCCCTGCAACGAGTTATTCCCAAGTCGTTTGCGGATTTCTGTGTCGGAGAGAATCATTCAATAGAGTATGGGAGAAAACGCTTAATAACTTTTGATGAGAAACCATGCAGAAGGATCCATGGGGTAGAGGATATCCTCTTGGGCTTCGGACCCAAGGACGCGGGTTCGATTCCCGCTGGGTCCGCTCACTCTCTTTTTAAAATGGATAGTCCTGTTTCAGCGATTAAAATAAATGATGATTATCGAAAATAACACCCAATATAAAGGAGGAGACAGTGCCGTTCCATCGAAAATATTCCAATTACTATTTTCTCAGGTTCACTGCGTTTCATCGCAGTGAACACTCCTTTATCTACCCTTGCGCATAGCGATATCATAAAAACAGTTTCCACATATTATGATAACGGGGGAATGCTGCCATTGCTAAAAGCATGGCAGGCTCGAGAAAATACTGCAGCATTTTCGGGATGTGACGAAGGAACATGAGAAGATGGTTTTCAGACCATCTTCAAATTGTGTCAAAGGAACACGAGAAAAACCGTCTTTTGACCGTTTTTTAAGCTGCCACAGTGGCGGGGGCGGACGCAGTTGCCGGAGCCCTCAGGAGAATCTTCTTTTCATTTTAATCACTCATATTCTTTTTTTTAAACAGAATTTTTTAACAGGACGATATCAACGATTTCTATCTCATGATTACTTTTTTAAATAAAAAATAAGTCATGGTTATTTATTTTTTTACATCTTTAGAATAGATTTAATCTTGCCGTAAAAAGGTACTGCACCTAAAAAAAATTATTCGAGTTTGATGAAAGCCCGGGTTGCCGTTCCGACAGAAATGCCCAATCCCATGAGGGTTTCACGATCACTGGGTGCATCGGGCGCGGTTGCGTCTACACGGATAAAGTATACACCCGGCGGTAGCAATCGTACGTCCAGGCTGGAATAATCAATGGTGCAAGTTTTATCGACGTAGTTTGTATCAAACAGTACCCATGTAAGCCCGCCATCACCGGAGTACGAAACCCGTTCGGTCACCGTCTGGTTGCCGCTATAACTGACCTGCCATACAAGAGGAATAAAGTCTGTTATTTCCCCCGAACCAATCCACGTGAGGTTGGATATGTCCAACTGGCTTGCATTCAGTCCCAGATTTGTGAGATTTTGGACCACACTGACGTAGGTGTTTGGCATTTCAAGTTCCGACTCTCCATTATTAAATACAATTTTGGATCCCGGACCGAATATATCAATATTTCCGGTTTTATTAACCATGAACCGGAATTTTGTCTCCCACGTCTGGTTGATGGAGATATTGCCCGCGTTGAATTTAAGTCCGCTGGTGGACAGCCATTCGTCCCTCTGATTGAAGCTGTAGGGGTAGGTGGTGTAGGTTCCAAAATTTGGGAGAACATCCGGATTCGGCGGTTTGGGTACCTGGACTTGCAGAGGGTTCTGCGATTGGTTCCAGCTGGTGACCCACGTAGACACACCCTCTACATAGATATAGTCAAACACATCCTTCCCGGCCATTCCAGTTGTCACATTGTTGTAGGTTACATTTACATTCTGGAACGAGAGGTTC
>CAZVFG010000057.1:0-2010 GCA_964626125.1 uncultured Methanoregula sp. | reverse complement strand
CATTCCAGTTGTCACATTGTTGTAGGTTACATTTACATTCTGGAACGAGAGGTTCATCTGGGTATTGACACCGGCGAGGATCCTCAGTTCACCTGCGATCTGCAGATAGATATTCTGGAGATCGGCACCGGTGGGCGCATGCTGGTAGAACCCCCCTGTACTGTCAGCCATAACCTCAAGGCCATTGACCGCAACCGGGTCAAGCGTGCTGGCAAATGATATGGTATAGAGCCTGATACCTTTGTCCAGTGCATATCGTGACATGTTCTGATTTGTAAATTCCCCGTTGGTACAATTATATCGTGTATAACAATCGACATGCCAGCCTTTCGACCATGACCAGTCATCTTCACAAACCTGAGAGGACGTCAGGGTTCCACCGAGTCCCGGATACCAGCGATAATTATCCGGTTCCAGGTCACTGCCTGAGAACGAGTAACTAGTATCATTTGACGGCCATCCGGTCCCGTGACCCAGAGGTGTACCATCCTTGTTCCAGTTACCATCGGTCATAATGATGACTGCCTTCACCGATCCTTCCCTTCCATAGGAATAAAGATTGGCAATGGCGGTTTTAATTCCATTTCTCAGTTGTGTTGACCCACTGGCACTCAGGCTGTTAATCTTTGCCTTGACATCCGCGAAATTGTTCGTCAGTGACTTGTCAAGCGTTGTGGATGATGAGAAGCTTACCAGTCCCACCTGATCCCGGGAGGTCAGCTGATTGATAAACGTGGTTGTGGCAGTTTTCGCCTGGCTTATCCTCGTTGGAGAATCACTTCCCATGCTCCCTGATTTGTCAAATACGAGCATCACGTCGATGTCCTTTGACTGCAGCATCCACCCGTCCCCTATCAGTTTGATGTCCACGTCAAAGGTGCTGCTGAGGTTAACCACAGCAGGGTTTACGCTGGTCTCCACACGAAGGTAGGGATAATTCTTGAACGTAACGGTGATCGGCATTGATTTGCCTGACCAGGTAGCGATTACCGTTGCAGTTCCTGTCGCATTTGCACTATATTTTGAACCGGATATCGGGAATTCACCAGGATAAAAATCGACAATCGCATTGCCGTCGGAATTGGTGGTGTTACTTTTTACCGCGAGATACGTCGATGAACTGAACGATGGAAGCTTGGTAAGAACTGTGGAGTTCGTGTATCCTGATATCGTGAAGGTTACGTTTTCATTTTCACTTGGATTGCCCATGACATCCATGATTTTTGCGATAATTTTTCCCGTGACTGGCGGGTTGGTCGGGACATCTCTGCTTGGGATCATCTGGGGATTGGCAGTTACCACCATAGATACCGGATCAGTACTGTAAAATTCCACAATTTTCGAACAGTTCACCGAGCTGTTTCCGACTGCAGTCGCCGTGATCGTGATAAAACCACTTGTTGATTTGGGGCCATACGTAACTCCGGTCTGACCCCAGGAGTTGGTGGTGAGTGGGCCGATCGTCTCATTTGCTGAAGTAACAATTGTCAGTGCATGGTTTCCCGCCGGATTCCGGTATTGATCCAGGAGTGTGTATAATATGGTAAATTGGGAGACCTGGTCGGCCGGTAAAGCGGGGGGAGATCCGTCAGGCGTAAATGCCTGTTCGATATAGAACGGCGGAGCCTGAGAGATGCCCGTAATATATGGGTACAGGGGGTCGGGCATGGTTTCGATAGCTGATATCCAGATGTTGTTTTCACCCGGAACCGTGTCAACTTTCGCTGTCAGGGTAATATTCCCTGCAGCATCCGTAACGTCGGAGATGGTCGTGAGATAAGCGGAAGTTGCGTTTTTCAACCCGCCGGTGCCCAAACCTCCGGGAGGAGAATAGAATTTGAACTTCACATTGTGGGTCTGATTAGGATTTTTATTATCCACACGGTTTCCATACCCGTCTTTCAACGTGAGGATAAATGGCGTCGTCTCACCGACAATTACCTCGGGCTGATAACTGAGGGATGAGGAATAAGCAGGACCATGATCGATGTGAAGGGGACCAATATATTC
>CAZVFG010000056.1:4831-10004 GCA_964626125.1 uncultured Methanoregula sp. | reverse complement strand
GTATCGAAACACAAGGAACTTGTTATGGAAAAGACGGTCTACGGGAGGGTGACTGTTGCCATCGCCCGCTGAATCCCCAGGTGCGCTTGCGATTGTCGGCATCGGCCCGGGCAGCCGGGACCAGATGACTGCCCGTGCGCTCAAGGTGATCGCCGGTGCGGACATTGTGATTGGTAATAGCACGTACCTGGACCAGCTCGAACCGCTGCTTGTCGGAAAAAATGTCATCCGGAGCTCCATGGGAAAAGAAGTTGATCGGGCAAAGACTGCAATCAGGCTTGCACAGTGGCGTCGTGTGGCGATGGTATCCGGTGGTGATGCGGGCGTGTATGGCATGGCCGGGATCGTGCTCGAGGTACTGGAACATGAAAACGTGAAAATTCCGGTCGAGATCGTACCGGGTGTGACTGCGGCTAACGCTGCTGCATCCCGGGCCGGCTCCCCTCTCTCGGGTGATTTTGCAGTCATCAGCCTTTCTGACCTCTTAACGCCACCCGACGTCATCGAAAAGAGGCTGGAGGCAGTGTTTTCTATCGGGATTCCGGTTGTCCTCTACAATCCGAAAAGCCGCGGAAGACCTCATAACTTTTCGGGCGCAATTTCAATTGCCCGGAAATATCTTGGTGAAAATACCCCGGTCGCGCTGGTAAAAAATGCATACCGGGAAGGGGAACAGGTCACTATCACCACGTTACGTGATATTGAAGGATTTTACCAGGTTGTGGACATGCACACCACGGTTATCATCGGGGGTTTTGAGAGCAGAATCTGGAGGATGGGAGAGGATGTCAAGGGAATCATCACGCCACGGGGATACCACCGGAAATATGTATACTGATCCGGGCGCAGAAACCAAAGAAGCATATGAAATCTCCAAAAAGTCAAGAATGCTTGCCCGTTTTGTGATCGGCAATACGTCATTGGAAGACCGTATCCGGCAGCGCTGCGCAGTCGCGGTAGGGGATTTTTCCATGGCACCGCTTATGCGATTCAGTCATGAACCGGTTTCTGCTGTTATTGCCGCCCTTAACCGTAAATCTCCTATCATCACCGATATCCGGATGGTCCAGGCTGGCATCCAGAAAAAAGGGCATGAAGCTGAGGTAATCTGTGCACTCGATTCCGGCAGCACCATTGCGCACAACCGGGGGATCACCCGGACTTCGGCAGGTTTCATTGCACTGGAGGATCGCATCAGGGATTCGATTATTGTTATCGGCAATGCCCCCTCGGCACTCCTTACGGTATGCGATATGGTCAGGCGCGGCACCCGGCCCGCTGTCATTATCGGGACGCCGGTGGGGTTCGTGAACGCGGTGGAATCGAAGGAATTGCTCCGGACGCTGGATATCCCCTCCATCTCCAACGAAGGTACGCGGGGCGGCACTCCGGTTGCTGTCGCCGCGATAAACGAGTGCATTACGATCTATTCCGAGGTATCTTCTCATGCGGGATCCGGTTACCGGGTTTGAATACCCGAAAATCTGGCAGGAGAAGTGCCGATCGCAGGAGTCCCTTGAGGATGTTGCCCGCGGACTTTGTGTTCTCACCGCTTCCGGCACGGTCCTGCGCCGCGGGTATACGACCGGGACAACCGCTGCCGCTGCATGCAAGGCGGCGATCCTTTCCCTGCACACCGATGTATCATCGGTACGTATCAGGATCCCATGCGGGCTCGGTGTCGATGTCCCCGTCACGGGGCGGGACGGAACCGGCTGCTGTAGAAAATTCCCCGGTGATTATCCTTCAGATGCCACCGCGGACCTTGAGTTTGTTGCCCATGCATTGCCTCAGGACAGCGGGATCAGTCTTGTGCCAGGGATGGGGATCGGGACGTTTGTGCGTGATACTCCGCGTTTTTCAAAAGGTACACCGGCAATCAATCCGGTACCCCTTGACTGCATCCTCCAGTCGATGCTGGAAGCACTCGAAACGACATCTCTGACGGGGATCATGGTTACCCTGTCGGTACCGCGCGGTGCGGAGGTGGCGAAAGCCACGCTGAACCCGCGCGTGGGGATTGAAGGGGGGATCTCGGTGCTTGGCACCACCGGGCTTGTCGAACCATGGGATGATCACATGACAGAATCGGTGATGGACCGGATCTCTGCATCGCACCGGGTTGTCCTGACTACGGGAAGAACCGGGCTCCGGTATGCCCGGCTCCGGTATCCGGATGATGATGTTGTTCTGGTCGGATCAGGGATTGACCAGGCACTGACTGCTGCGCGGGGCGACGTGATCCTGTTCGGATTGCCAGCCCTGATCCTGAAATATATCATGCCGGATTTTCTTTCCGGGACCGGTTTTCTGACCATTGAAGAGATGAGCATTTCACCAGGCTTTGCTGACAGGGTCACTAGTGCCCTTCTGTCATTCAAATGGGCACATCCGTCCGTCCATGTTGTTATCGTGAACAGGGACGGCATTGTTATCGGGGAGACTCCATGAAAATCGTCGGTGTCGGATGTGGGCCGGGGATGCTTACGGAAGAGGCAATCCGTGTTATCGGTTCGGCAACACTGATCTATGGATCAGACCGGGCGATCGAAATCGCCCGGCGGCATATCCCGCCGGGATGTATGGTAAAGACCATCGATGATTTCAAAGCCTTGCATGAGCTGCCGCAGGAAGCAGTTGTCCTCTCCACTGGCGACCCGATGCTTGCCGGGCTGGGATACCTCAAAGGCGAGGTTGTGCCAGGCATCTCATCCCTGCAAATTGCAGCAGCGCACCTGCATATTCCGCTTGCGCGGATGGTACCGGTCGTGGCCCATGGTACAGGCCACGTGCAGGGAATGAATGACACTGTTGACGAAGTGCGGCGCAGAAAGATTGTATTTCTCCTCACCGATCCGAAATTCAATACCGAAGAACTCTTCAGGAAACTTCTGGCACTTGGCATCCCGTTGAAGGTCGCAGTCTGCGAGAATCTCGGATATCCTGCCGAGCGGATTGAAGTGGGTGATGTAGAGTCACCCCCTGAGGTCACATCCGGTATGTATTCGCTGATAATTGGAGACTTTTGATTTTACATTCTGTCCTTTTTTTTAAAAAACCAGAACCACAAATCTTTTTGACGTCAAATTTACATTCTGTAATGAGGAAAAGAAAGTATGGACAAGACAACCAAAACCCAGCTGAGCCTTGGATTTTTCGCCGTCGGATTTATCATGATCTTCATCCAGGACTTAAAACGACTGGACACCATCAATCTCGGATTTTCGTGGCCTTTTGCGATTATGTTCTACCTTGGACTCATCTTCATGGCGATTGGGTATTACCTTAAATAATAAGATTTGAGTAACGTGCCAATATTACCCCCAAATTCGTACTTGGATTAAGACATAAAATTCAATCAGGAGACATTAATCAAAAACACTTGAAAAAAAGTGAAGATGCATTTGAATACGATATCCATAGATCCCAGTAATCCTTTTACCATTGTATCGCAACAGAGGGGACGCCCCAGCGGCGGGGGCAAGCCGGAGGCGCAGCCCCCAGGAGCGTCTGAATGAGTGATAATACCCATATGGTGAATCTTCTACCGGCAATTATTTTTGGGGATGGAATAGCACTTTACCCAAAAAATTATAAAATTTTTCCGAACGAAAAAAAATATTGGCACAAAAAAATTCATGGTTGTTTTTTTGGATGTTCTTTTTCTTTCTGTTCTGTATCCTTATCCACCTTGATCTCACACTGGCGGTCACCCAGGCACATCGCCCTCACGTACCGCGATTTGTAATTTTTGTTCAGCGTCTTTTGTGTGCTCAGATTGAATGCCATGCAGCGCCTGAACGCACGTTCAGGGGATGCCCCCATGCCGGTTGCCTCCGTAACAAACGGGCAGTGTTTTACGAGTATGACCGCCCCGTCTTCCCCGACATCCATTGCCTCGCCCTTGTAGTCCGGTCCGAACAGGATCTGCATCACCGTTCTCATGCTGTCTGCAAGATTCCGTGCATTCCTCACCGGAAGCTGGAGTGAACGTGCGATCTCAAACGCAGATTTTGAAAGTTCAACCCAGATCTGCTGCTCCAGTTCATCATACTTCTCTCCGATTATCGGAGAAAAGACGAGTTCATACATTGCAGGCAGTCTGGCCGCACACTGACTGGAAAGTTTCCATTTAATATCATCGGGAATGGATCTGATATCAGGCATTCCTGCTCCCCCCTGCTGATCCGGTGTATGGTTGCGGGATGAATATCAATCCATGGATAGGGGAATATCCCGCTTTACCATCATCTGTCCCGGATTGACAGTGTTTCACGATCCATGGAAAGGAACCCTTCTTTTACCAAAGTATCAATAATTCGTTTGATCCGTTCAGGCTCATGGGGAATACTTTTGATCAGGGCATACCGATCCTGCCGGGGATTCGCCACGAACGCCCTGAGGATCATGCCCCGGATCTCACGGTCAGATCCTTCAAATTTTGACTGTTTCGTGTAATGGGCGCTCCTCCTGTTGGGGTTCAGGATCGCCTGTTTCAGTGCGGATCCATAATCCATCAGTGCCCAGTACCACATGCGGGGATTTCTGGTATCGAGTGACTGCTCAACCAGAGGAAAGATTTCGCGATCGGTCACGGATACACGGTCATGAAAAAAGAAGTGGATGAAGACACGCCGGATATTGGTCTCGATAAAGACAACAGGCATGTTGAATGCAAATGCGGCGATTGAACAGGCAGTTGCATGCCCGATGCCCGGTAACGTCGCCAGCGTGCCAACATCCTGCGGAAGCTCCCCGCCAAATGTCGTCATTACCTGTCTTGCACACGCATGAAGGGCGATCGCACGCCGGTTGTAGCCCATGCCCTGCCACACCGCAAGCACCCGGTGGAGCGGTGCGTCGGCGAGCGCAGCACATGTGGGAAATGCATCAATAAATTCCGGATATTTTAGGGTGACCCGCCCGACCTGTGTCTGCTGGAGCATGATCTCGGAGACAAGGATATGATAGGGATCGGTCGTATGCCGCCAGACAAGATCCCTTCCCGCGTCTTCATAGTAGGAAAGAATGATCTTATGGAATAGGACAAACGGGTCTGGTTCCTGTTTCCTGTCCGCAAGCAGTTTCCTGAACCGTTCAACAACCAGCGGATCGGGGTTTGTTCTGGCAGCGCGTTTCTTGTTCATGGTAAAAGCGGGGATATCCTTTCCAT
>CAZVFG010000056.1:0-4731 GCA_964626125.1 uncultured Methanoregula sp. | reverse complement strand
GGCGATGGTGCGCTCATCATTTTGGATTCCGTCACCGTTCCTGCAGGGATCAGATCTGTCCTGAGCAGGGCTGTTCGTACTGCCTCACGCACCTCAGAGCAGATCCCGCGTTCATCACTCAGCCTCACCAGCTTTTTTGCCGGATGGACGTTTACATCGACAAGCGCGGTATCGATGGTCAGACAGAGAAATACTACCGGGAACCGCTCTTTTGAAAGCAGCGTCCCATACCCTTCGATGACCGCCATGGTAACCGGTGCTGACGAAACATAGCGGCCGTTGATGGAAACAAACATGCGGCTTTGATTTTTCCTGAACAGTGAGGGACGGGAGATATAGCCGCTCACCGAGCCAGATGGCATCGTGTGCCCGACCGGGATCAGGTCAGCAGCGAGGGAATTTCCAAACAGGCATGCGATGGTGTCAAGGTGGCGGGAAGATTGTTCTGTCGCCACCAGCTCTTTTGCGTTGTGGGTCAGGTGCACCGAAATTTCCGGATGGGCGAGTGCAAGGCCTTCGATAAGACCCGTAATATGAGCGACTTCCGTGGCCAGGCTTTTCTGGAACTTTTTTCGGGCCGGCGTGTTGAAAAAGAGATCCGTCACGACAATATTTGTGCCTTCGGGCGTACCCGTCTCCGAACGTTCCATGATGGTACCCCCTCCGATGACCACCCGTGTGCCTTCAAGGGCTCGGATCCCTCGGGGTTTTGTACAGAGCGTCACCTTCGAGACTGCAGCAATGCTCGCGAGCGCTTCGCCGCGGAACCCGAGGGTCATAAGCGTGTCGAGGTCGGCGATATCGGCAATTTTACTGGTCGCGTGGGGAGCGAATGCGAGTACGGCATCGTCGGGTGACATCCCGATCCCATCGTCAATCACCCTGACAGAGGTGATCATACCCCCCGATGACAATACCTCGATTCGTATCGTTCGTGCGCCGGCGTCAATCGCATTCTCGACCAGCTCTTTGACGACGGAAGCGGGGCGTTCGACAACTTCACCGGCAGCGATCTTGTTCACGGTTGTTGGATCAAGGATGCGGATTGTCCGGTTATCACCAGGGCCGCTCATGCAGGTTTGTCTCCGTCAATTAAGCGATCCTTCAGGTCGTGGAGCTTTTTTAATGCCTGAAGGGGGGTCATATCATCAGGATTGAGCCCCCTGATCTCATCGAGCACCGGGTGCTCTGAAAAAACAGTTGATGGTATGCTCTCATCTGCAAGGAGCAGCTGCGTGTACCGCTGGACTTTTTGTGCAGGTGCCCCGGTCCGGTTCAGGGTATTTGCCAGGATTGCCTCTGCACGGTCGGTGACTTTTTTTGGGATGCCGGCAAGCTGCGCTACATGGATGCCATAACTTTTATCGGTGGCCCCGGGGATCAGTTTTCGCAAAAAGATCACATCGTTTTTTGTCTCTTTGACGGCAAAATGGAAATTTCGGACCCGCTTCAGCCGCGACTCGATGGTACCAAGGTCGTGGAAGTGGGTGGCAAAGAGTGTTTTTGGACCTGACTCCGATCTCCCGTGCAGGAATTCCAGGACCGACTGGGCGATCGCATATCCATCAATGGTACTCGTGCCCCTGCCAATCTCATCAAGGATTACCAGGCTTTTTCCGGTCACGTTGTTTACGATGTTTGAGAGCTCAAGCATCTCGACCATGAACGTGCTCTGCCCGCTCGCAAGGTCATCAAAAGCCCCGACCCGGGTGAAGATGCGGTCAAGGGTACCGATAGTTGCATGGGTTGCCGGAACAAAGCAGCCGGCCTGTGCCATGATGCAGATGAGTGCCACCGCCCGCATATAGGTGGACTTCCCTGCCATGTTTGCACCGGTGATGACCATGATCTGGGTACCTGATCCCGCAAGATCGGTATCGTTGGGCACAAAACCCCCCGGTACGCTCCGTTCAACCACCGGGTGCCTCCCGTCACGAATAACAATCCGGTCACCATCATTGAGCACCGGCCGGAGATAGGCATGGGACTGCGCCACTTCGGCAAGTGCACTGTATACATCGAGTGATGCAATGCCCCGTGCGGTGTCCTGCAGGTCCGGAACCCTTTGCTTCAGGACGTCAATCAGGGCTCCATAGAGCTCCCGTTCCCAGGAGAGCGCTCGTTCATCCGCATTGGTAATGAGTGCCTCCTTCTCCCGCAGTTCCGGCAGGGTATACCGTTCCCCTCCTGCCGTGGTCTGCCGGCGTTCATAGTGCGGGGGAACTGACGAGAGGTTGGCACGCGTCACATCGATATAATAACCGAAAATCTTGTTGTACCCGATCTTTAATGACTTGATACCGGTGCGCTCGCGCTCCTTTTGCTGCAGGTCTGCAATCCAGTCTTTGCCGGACACAAGGACGGTTTTGAGTTCATCCAGTTCAGGAGAGTAACCGTGTTTAATCACGCCGCCGTTCTTTGCAGTTGCCGGCGGGTCATCGATGATGGCTTTTTTAATAAGCAGGGCGGTGTCGGGGAGTTCATGGAGATCGGAGACCGCATCTGTCACAAAACGGGGTGCTTCAATGCCATCGGAGGTGGCGGCCAGTGTTTTTATCCGGGGGATGATGGCAAGGGTTGCGGCAAGTGCTGTCAGATCGCGGGGACCTGCGTTTCCGTACGCGATCCGTGCTGCGATTCGTTCCATATCCGCCATGTGGGAGAGAAGCGAGCGCAATCCAAGACGTTCTGTCGGTCTCCTGACAAAAAAATCCACGGCATCAAGCCGGCAGTTGATCTCGTCAACATCAATAAGCGGTCGGATCATCCTGCGGTGGAGAAGCCGTCTTCCCATGGGAGTTTTCGTACGATCAATGCAGGAGAGCAGTGTTGCACCTGGTGCCGAGGCACGGATGCTCTCGGTGATCTCGAGATTACGCAGGGTCGTTGCGTCCAGCATCATGCATTGCGCGGTTGTACGGGTTGCAAGCCCGCTGATGTGGGTGAGATCCGAATTCTGGGTCTCTTTTGCGTACTGGAGTGCAGCAGCTGCCGCCCCCGCTGCTGCGGGAATATCATCGCACCCGAACCCGGCGAGGGATGTGACATGGAAATGATCAAGAAGTGACCTTCTCGCGCGCACCGGATCGAATGCATCATCATGGTATGGATTGACAATGACACCACGGGTCCTGACGGCACTGATAACATCAGCAGGGATGGTTGAAGGGATGATGCACTCCACGGGATGATATCGGGCGACCTCGGAGACGATCTCCTGCACGATTGTTTCCGGGGAACAGCAGGTCACAAAAAACTCCCCGGTGGAAATATCAAGAAATGCAATTCCCCAGTCGCTGTTGCCACCGGAGGGACAGAGCGCCATCAGGTAGCGTGGGTCCGATGAGGGGATCATGGAGGGATCGATGACCGTGCCTGGCGTGATTACGCGCACGACGTCCCTTTTTACAATACCTTTTGCATCTTTTGCATCCTCCAGCTGGTCACAGACCGCCACCTTATAGCCCTTATTTACCAGCTTTGCAATGTAGCCTTCGGCCGCATGGTAGGGGACACCGGCAAGCGGCACACGGTTTTCTGAGCCCCGGGAGCGCGAGGTGAGCACGATGTCCAATTCTTTTGATACCAGCTCCGCGTCAGCACCGAACGTTTCGTAGAAATCGCCAATATGGAAGAAGAGGATCGCATCGGGATAACGTGCTTTAATGGAGATATACTGGCGCATGCCGGGGGAGATCTTTTCGTTTGCATCCCTGCCCCGCTCCCCGATAGCAGACTCATCACGCATGGATGCATATGGGTATTAATTTTGCAGAATTAATACCGATCTAATCTGATACCGGGAGTTCATGAGTACCAAGGGAACAATATCATCGGCCGGGAAGTTCATTCGATCCTTTAAATTTCATCATACCTTTTTCATCCCGTACATAATGATGAATGGCACGGACATGAACGCCGTGATCATCTCGTACATCAGCCCGATGGAAAAAGCGGTGTTCATGGGTGCGAGGACCAGGCCCATCACCGTCATGGCACCCTGAAAACCGCCCCAGATGACAAGCAGGCAGAGGGCAATAATGACCACGATCCCCACTGCCGCATTCACCAGGTCCTGCCTGCTGGGGGCAAGGGAGAGGATGATGCTTCCTGCAAGGTAGAGATACACAAGAAACCATCCATTGAACCGTATTACAAGGTTTGTTGAAAATATCAGGATGACCTCATGGATTATATCATAAAATCCCGCAACCGTGCCCCACCCTGACGGGAAAACCGGTGGAACATAACACCTAAAATACGTCCCGAACACCCAGGTCAGCCCGGCAAGGGCAAGCGGCAGAACGAAAAGCGGGGCCGTGCTGATGATGACGTTCCCGAAAATGGGAATTTTTGGTCTGGCGTACGTAACCGATCCCCCGCTTTTTGAAAAGAGCACAATTTTTTTTATTTTTGCACCGCAGAGGACACAACCCGCCACGTGAGCGACCTCATGCAGGACGACACCGGGCAACCGCAGTGCATAATACAAGAGCCTGAACGGGGCGATTTGGGCAAAGAGCCGGTCTAGCCCTCCTGAGATCAGGACGACCATGACGGCAAGAATGACAAAGCTGAAAAATCCTGAGATATCCATCATGGTCCTCTTCTGATTATGGTTTGATCCTGAGAGCAATAACCATGGGGTTAAACAGGAATCATCAAACGCGTACTGGCATTGTCACCGCTGAAACACTCATTATGCCATGGCACCAATGAGCACTCATGGTC
>CAZVFG010000055.1:7973-10306 GCA_964626125.1 uncultured Methanoregula sp. | reverse complement strand
GCAACGTAGATTGCAACGATGGCGAGAACAATACCGAGTATCAGCTGAATCAATGCTGCCCCGATGGCCAGAAGACCGTCAAGGGACAGAAGTCCCACCGATGCTGCCTTATTTATACCAACAGAAAGACCCGATACACCGGACTGGACAACAAGTGCAATAGCGACGAAAACGGCGGCTACGATAATTCCTACAGCCGGGTTTCCTTTTGCGAGTTCCTTTTCCTGATCGATGTTCTTTGTGATCTTTGCCAGTGTGATAAATCCTATATACAATGCAATAACGGAAAAGATGATTGCAATAATGAGCTGAACCAATCCAACAATTGCATTAAGAAGAAGCATTCTTTCACCTCGGAAGTTGTTAGAGATATGCATCAGACGGTAAATAAATATATCGTCTATTTCAGGGACGAATAGAAAAATGGACAAATATATGGCGTTGATCTCTCTTTCTTTGCTTATTAAACCAGTAGAACCAATAAAAAATCCATTATCAGAACCAAAAATCAAAATGGCTGAGATTTTGGAAAATGATGCTGCGGGTGGGTTACGATCCCACGATCTCCAGATATCTCAAGCTGAACGCAGTATTGCGTCCTTTCACTTTATGAGTCTGGCGCCCTGACCAGCTAGGCCACCGCAGCGCAGACGTGCATTATAACAATACCTTAAAAATTATTAAAGATTCTGATGCAGGTGTCCTGTATCCACATCATTGCTTTTTATTTTGAAGGTAGACATTCACCGCAGATGTGATAGCAGCGATTTTTTTCGTCTGATCGAATGATCCTGCGAGTGTCTGCATCCGTGCCTCCTCATCACGCACGTAGCGTTCGAGTGTTTTTGTTATATGCTCTTCCTGCAGAAAGTGAGTATGGGTGTTGCCGGCAATGTATTCAGTGTTATTCATTATTGCATAGTGGAGCGGAAGAGTGGTTTTGACACCGAGAATTACATATTCGGATATCGCCCTTTGCATCCGTTTTATTACCCCGAAGCGGGTGGCGTGCCAGGCGCAGAGTTTTGCGATCATTGAATCGTAGTTCGGCGGGATTGAATATCCCATATGGATGCCACTGTCCACCCGAACCCCCGGACCTCCCGGGGAGCGGTAGCGGATGATCTTACCGGGATCAGCGGCAAAGTTATTAAGGGGATTCTCGGCATTGATCCGGCACTCGATTGCATGCCCACGGATGCTGATGTCATCCTGCGCATAGGGAAGGTCTTCTCCTGCAGCGATACTGAGCTGCTTGTGGACGATGTCGACTCCCGTGATCATCTCCGTGATGGTATGTTCAACCTGAAGCCGTGTATTCATCTCCATAAAATAATACTTCCCCTCAGAGTACAGAAATTCGACGGTTCCTGCATTTGTGTATCCCGATACCTTTGCAACTGTGAGCGCGGAGGCAGCCATCTGTTCCCGGAGTTCCGGTGTCATGATTGGGCATGGTGCTTCTTCGACGAGTTTCTGGTGACGGCGCTGGATTGAGCACTCACGGTCGAAAAGGTGAATGCGGTTGCCATGTGCATCAGCGAGAACCTGAAACTCGATGTGGCGGGGTTTCACGAGATATTTTTCAAGAAATACCGTGGGATCACCAAACGCTGATTTTGCCGTGCGCATGCCTTTGTCGATAGCGTTCTGGAGACCGGCAGAGTCCTCCACAATCTGCATCCCGATACCACCCCCACCGGCGCTGGCCTTAACAATGACAGGATAGCCGATTTCCTCTGCGACATCCATTGCTTTGTCGGCAGATGAGACGCCGTTCGGGGTATACGGCAGCACAGGCACACCGGCAGACTCCATCATGTGTTTGCTGCCCAGCTTTGACCCCATTATTTCGATGGTCCTCGATGACGGGCCGATAAATATAATTCCCTCTTTTTCACAGAGCCCCGCAAACCTGTGGTTCTCGGCAAGGAAGCCGTATCCCGGGTGCACGCCCTCGGATCCTGATTTATGTGCGATGTCAATGATCCGGTCCATGTTCAGGTAGCTTTTTGAAGGGTGCGCTTCGCCGACATGGAATGCCTCATCTGCGTACTTAACGTGGAGAGCGTTTTTATCGGCGTCAGAATAAATCGCAACAGTCTCGACACCGAGTTCCCGGCACGCCCTCATCACCCGGATTGCAATCTCACCGCGATTGGCGATCAGGATCTTCTCAAAAAATTTCATTGCACCACCAGCAGGATGTCCCCGCTCGAGACGACATCGCCGGTATCAACAAAGATTTCAATCACCCTGCCATCAACAGGGCTGTGGATCGGGTTCTCCATCTTCATTGCTTCGAGCACGATGAGGACATCCCCCTTTTTGAC
>CAZVFG010000055.1:3391-7873 GCA_964626125.1 uncultured Methanoregula sp. | reverse complement strand
GCAGGTGCAATGGCGGGATAGAGAATGTATGTTAGGACATCCTCCTCCTTTTTGATCAGACCCGCGTTCACTGCCTCCTGCTTCATCTTTGCATATGCAGGTTCGAGCAGGTCTGCAGGCCGAACTGTAATCACTTCCTCATCACCGATGATAAGCCGTCGGATTTCATCGCTTACCGGTGCCGGCGACCTGCCATAGTATCCACGTACATAGTCTTTTACTTCCTTAGTTACGTTCCGGTACCGTTGCCCGTTTACCAGCACGTTGAATACTGCCTGAGATCCCACAATCTGGCTGGTAGGGGTAACGAGCGGCGGATACCCGAGATCCTTCCTCACTCTCGGGATCTCGGCAAGAACCTCGTCCATCCGGTTGAGGGCGTCCTGCTCCTTGAGCTGTGAGACAAGGTTCGAGATCATACCTCCGGGTAGCTGGTAAATGAGCACATCGCTATCCACGCGCTCGGAGATCGGGTCGATGAGTCCGGTATATTTTTCCCGCATCTTCAGGCAGATGTTACGTACGGCGCGGAGTTTGATGAGATCGATACCCGTATCCCGGGAAGTCCCTTTCAGCGAGGCGACAATGCTCTCGGTTGGGGGTTGTGAAGTCCCCATTGAAAACGGGGACATTGCCGTATCGAGAATATCAACGCCAGCATCGATCGCTGCCTGGTAGCTGATCGGCGCGATCCCGCTTGTACAATGACAATGGAGGTCGACCATTACACCGACTGCCTTTTTTATCCCGGAAACCAGTTCACGGGCAGCTTCGGGCATGATCAGACCTGCCATATCCTTGATGCAGATCGAATCGCAATCGAGTGCGTAGAGTTCCTCTGCCATTTCGATGAACGAGGGGATGCTGTGGACCGGGCTTGTTGTATAGCAGATCGCTCCCTGCAGGTGCGCGCCGGCTTTTTTCACCTGCTCCATCGACCGCTTCATGTTCCTGATATCATTCAGGGCATCAAAAACGCGGAAGACATCAACCCCGTTTTTATGGGCAGCAGCAACGAAGCGATCCACCACGTCATCAGGGTAATGGCGGTAGCCGACAAGGTTCTGGCCGCGAAGGAGCATCTGGATAGGGGTGTGGTTCAGTTCAGCTTTGAGTAAGCGGAGCCGATCCCACGGGTCGTCATTTAAAAACCGGATGCAGGTATCGAATGTTGCACCCCCCCATGCTTCAACTGAGAAAAAGCCGCATTCATCAATTTTCTGCGCGAGAGGAATCATATCCTCTGTCCGAAGCCGGGTGGCATAGAGAGACTGGTGAGCATCCCTCAGGGTGGTATCAGTGATCTTAACGGCTGGAGAGGTGGCTGAATGCATTACGTATCCTCAGGGCTCCGGTGATGATCATAATAAGCCTCTCAAGACTTCAATGTCGAAGTATAAAAAATTCACGAAGGGAGAACAGCGATACCTATTACCAGCACCGCACCCATTCCCGCGACAATGTCCATCTTCTCGTAAATCAAAACCGGTTTCAGTGTACCTCCGTAATGGTACCCCCGGATGGCAAGGAGTTCTGCATTATCTTTTGCCCGTCCAAGTTCCTTGTGAATGAGGAGAGTTGCCATCGGGGCGATATTCTTTACTGTTACAGGAATTCCCTTGAGATTCAAGGCCATGCGTATGTGATCAAGGTCAGCCAGAAGTGTCACGACTGACTGCATGGCCATTTCTGCCATTAGCCCGAGATCAAACCCGATGCGGTTACCTCCCAGCCATACACCAAAATGTAACAGCTCTCCCGGTTGATATTCGGCTGCAAGCCACAGTCCGATAAGAAGGATTGCCACCATTCGCGCAAAATAGGAAAAACCGGAGCTATCGATAACCTGCAATATGATTGATATTATACCGATAATAATGAGCATACCGAATACAGGGCGGACCCGATGGATTATGTGAAAACGTGGCGTGAAGATAAGCCACCAGAGCACTGCAGCAGCAGCTCCGTAGAGATTTAAAAATGCTGCATATGAAAGAAGGGCGCTGGCGCAGATCCGAATCCTCACATCCTGCATAATGCCTCCAGGACATCGTCATAGGAAATGTTATGGGGAATTTGTCCCTGTTTGATGAGTTTTTTTATGAGGGATGGTGCACCACACCAGCGTCTGATGGCATCGGGCAGGGTTCCCCTGTCAAGCAGCATCCCATTCATAATCTCCCAGATCCTGTCGACCTTTGGAAGGATGGTCTGTTCATGTGTGAAGATGATCGTGATGCCGTTTGTCAGTTGTGACAGACGGTTACAGGTTTCTCTTTTGGTTTCACAATCAAGAGAGCCGAATGGTTCATCGAGCAAAAGAAGATCATAGTGACGATTGAGAAGGCAGGAAAGATGGAATTGTTTGAGTTCCCCGCGGCTGAGTGAAAAAGGGGACTGATGGTTCTTTCCTTGAAGATCAGACAATGAAAAAATTTCTTTTGGATCACATCCCCAGGATAAACATTCCTCAGTCAGTGTCATGCCCGTAACATGATACTCGGGGAACTGGAAAGAGAGCATCACAGGACCGATGCCATCTCGTAACACACTTCCGCTTCCAGATGAAATGAGACCCGCAATAGCGAGGGCAAGTGTCGATTTTCCAATGCCAACCGCACCGCTCACAAGGTGGATCCCTTCCGAAAACTCCCCGTTTGCAGTCAATGAGAAATGATCCCGCACAATGGTCAGATGGTCGAGAACGAGTTTCACAGTCCGGCCCTCCATGACAGGGGGTAGAAAAGAGTTGTGGTGAGAAGAGGAAAAACATCGGGCGGGGTGCCCACATGTACAAGGTCTCCTTTTTCCAACATGACCAGATAATCACTCTTTGCAGCAGTTTCCATCTGCTGGGTACATCGCAGGATGCAATCACATCCAGACTCTAAGAGCACCTGTTCGATCTGTGAACACCGTTCTTCGTCAAGATGCGAGTCATATTCATCAAGGATGATTATTTCAGGTTCGAAAACCAGCGCAGCCGCCAGAGCAACAAGTACCTTTTCACCGCCAGAAAGGCTCTGTATCTGTCGGGAGAGGAGGTTCTGGATATTAAGACGGTCTGCAATCCTTTGTACTGCGCGATCCGTCTCTTCAGGTGCCAAATAGCGAAACCGAAGAGGTGATGCGATCTCATCTCTCACATTTGAGAACAGCATGTTGCGGTCGGGAAATTCGTTTAACCATCCAATATCCGTCTGCCTTGGTGGTTTTCCATCGATCAGGATCGTTCCGGCATCAGGAACTGCAATACCGGCGCACAAACGTAAAAATGTGGTCTTGCCACTACCGTTTCTCCCGATGACCGTGGTTATGCCATGAGGAATGTCAAGATAATTAATGTGCAGGGAACGGTAGCGGAGATTGTGAATTTCGATCATGACAACCGTTCTGCGATCAGGAATACTGCGCTTATTTTGAGAATATCCCCGGGAATGAACGGAAGCAAGCCGATCAAAACCCCGGCGGCAATACCTATACCGGTGGACCAGCACAACCATACAATCCCGCATGCATAGATGACTGCGATGGAAAGGACAAGACCGGTTATGCGCAATTTTTTTGAATCCTTTTCATACAAAAGACCGGTGATAATGGCGGCTGGCACAAACCCTATCAGATACCCGCCGGTTGGTCCCAGAAGTACCCCGATTCCTGAGAGCCCGTTATGAAAGAGTGGGAGCCCAAGCATTCCGAGAACAAGATACAGGGCAACAGGGATGACGGCGGACCGTTTCATCACCGTCCCTGAAAGCAGTACAAACAATGTCTGGAGGGTCAGAGGTACCGGGACAAAGGGTATCGATATCCAGCTGCCCAGTGTGATCAGCCCGACAAACGCGGCAGAATATGAAATGATTGTGGCCCGATTGATATCACCGAACATCGTCAACCATAAAAAATTACATGGTTGACGATAAAAAGGAGTCTGATTCAGCGATGGAGACAGTCGCCGGCAATCACCCGTTCAATCTTGCCATTGTCCTTCCGAATGATGAGCGCCCCGAACTCATCAATATCGATCGCCTCGCCTTCAAAACTATTTTTCATGGTGGTGATAAGGACCCGGTGCTCAAGCGTGCAGGAGAGGCTCTTCCATTCCCTGATGATTGCTTCATATTCCCCGCTCTCGATGAGAAGGTAGCGGTTCTCAAACTCGTTTAGTATACGTGCAAGAAATGCAGCACGGTCGACTTCGTGCCCGACTTCCGCGCTGATGGAGGTAATCTCCTTCTGGAGCGCAGGTGAAAATTGGTTGAGGGGCACGTTTACATCAATCCCGATCCCAAGGAGGCAGTGATGGATAGTGTCCGCCTCAGCAGAAAGCTCGAGGAGCAGACCTGCAACTTTTTTATCGCCTATAAAAATATCGTTGGGCCATTTGATCAATGCTCCGAGATCAAATTCCTTGCGGATCGCACGTGCCACAGCAACAGATCCCGCCATCGTCACCATAAAAACATGATCGATTGGGATGCC
>CAZVFG010000055.1:1505-3291 GCA_964626125.1 uncultured Methanoregula sp. | reverse complement strand
TCGTAACCCATCGCTCTGAGTTCATTAATATGCTTCCAGACTGCCGCGCGGGTGACTCCCAGCTTCGTGCTTATTATCTCACCGGATAGGGGGCAGTCTGCCTGTTCGAGCACTTCGAGAACCTTGAAAGCAGAGTCGGGCATGTACAATCACCGCTTCGAACTGATAATTTCTGAAGGGAGGGGGCAGGGGTCTTTACCACACACCTGCTTCAGAATTGCGGATTGATGCTCCATGAGCGTTGCAAGGTCAAAAATACCGGTGATGTCAACCACACCAATTGCACCGATGGCATTTCCGTCACTATCCCGGAATGGCATGACGCGAACCGGCACACCCTTATAAGCGCCGGACGACGGAGTTGTCTTTATCAACTGGTTATTACGGATTGCATCCTCAAGCACCGGTCCGGTGTAGTTCATGTCAATGACCCTTCCGTCCTCCACACGGATCCCTGGTTTATCGCGGGACTTTATCGTAATGGGAAGGCGGTTGAGCAGTTCATGGACAGCGAAGGCGAAGGGTTTCAGATCGCCCGATTCTGCACTGGCAGAAAGGCTGTAGCGGTGCATCGATGATCTCCATACTTCTGGTCAATGTCAAGCTAAAATAAGGTTTGTGTTCCCAAACGACAGAAACTGATGAGAAACGCACGTGAAGGGAACTCATGGATGCTGGTTACTACCACATGCCCCTTACCGATCCGTCTCTCAATTACTACTGCACGATCTCCAGCAAATCCCGATGAGATTCCATCATGGATGGGAAAACTACCGTCACATTCAATCCGATCAGCGTCGTAATCCTCGATGATTGTTTTTGAAAGGCTTTCTTGTGAAAAAAGAACTTCTCTTGGGTAACATTCATGACGGTAGGACACGGAAAAAGGAAGCCAGTCATATGCGGATGGATTATCAATAGCCGCTCCGAAAACGAGCAGGTTTCCGCCATTCTCCACAAATCTTTTGATTCTGGAGGAGGATGCACGCAGGGCGGGAAGGAGGTTGGAATATTTTGGATTACCAAAACCCGTGGGGATAATGAGGCAGTTGAACGACCCGCGGTAGAAAGGAGCAGCGAGCATGTGGGGGGTTACAACTTCGCATGACATTCCGCACTCTTCGATAAACCGCGTGAAATGCTGCCTGTTCTCCCAGACAAACCCTACCCGCACACTCATCCCTTGATTACTCCAAGCGGTTCGAGACGTGCAACAAGCAAGGAGATTCCGACTTCATGCACCACCCGGACTACTTCCTGACTTGATTTATATACATCCGGGGCTTCATCTGCAATTGCATTCTCATTGGGCGCCTTGACAAGAATTCCCTGCCTAGCAAGGTTGGCCATTACATCTTTTCCCGACAATTTCTTTTTTGCCTGTGTCCTGCTCATCACCCTGCCGGCCCCATGGCAGGTGCTCCCGAATGTCCGTTCCATCGCTACTGATGTACCGCGCAGGACAAATGACGGGGTTCCCATGCTGCCGGGAATGATGACCGGTTGTCCAAAAGGTGAAAGTATTGCAGGAATATCCGGAGCGTGAGGACCGAACGAGCGGGTAGCACCCTTCCGGTGGACACAGACTTTTACCTTTTTCCCGTCCACGAGATGTTCTTCGATCTTTGCCACATTGTGAGCCACATCGTAGACAAGAGGCATCTCCTCATAGTCAACACCAAACATTTTTTTAAGTACATGCCTTGTCGTATGGGTGATTAACTGGCGGTTCGCCCATGCATAGTTTGCGGATGCTGCCATCGCACCGAAATATGCCTTCCCCTCC